>NZ_JBSFJC010000123.1:0-24635 GCF_053597855.1 Kitasatospora sp. NPDC001225 | reverse complement strand
GGTTCGTCTCCTCGCTGTCCGAGGACGACGAGGACGTCCTGCGCCGCCTGCTCCTCGACGCCCGGCAGGTGGGCGAGGCCACGGCTGAAGCCGCCGCCGAACCCGAGGACCGCGCATGAGCCTGGTCCTGGTGCTCGTCGCCCTGGCCCTGCTGGTCCCCTGGGCCGCGGTGCCGGCGGCCCGCCGCCTGGCCGTCCTGCTGCCGCCGCGCGAGTCCTCGTTCACCCTCGCCGGCGCGGCCGTCCTGCTGGCGGGCGGCACCGCCGCGGCCCTCGTCGGCCTGTTCCACGTCCCGTTCCTGGCGGGCCTGGAGCACCTGCCGCTGTCCCGCGTCCTCGCCCGGTGGCCCGCCGTGGTGCCGGTGTCGGGCGCCGCCGGGGTGCTGCTGGCCGTCCAGGCCGTACGGCTGGGGCGGCGGTGGCGGAGGCAGCGCGCGCTGCTGGCCCGCGCCTGGGAGCTGACTGGCGACGCGACCAGCGACGGCGACCTGCTCGTGGTGGCGGGCGAGGAGGCGGAGGCCTTCGCCCTGCCCGCCCACCGGGGGCGCCCCGGCCGGGTCGTCGTCTCGGCCGGCATGCTCCGGGCGCTGGGGCCGACGGAGCGGGCGGTGCTGCTCGCCCACGAGCGCGCCCACCTGAGGGGCCGCCACCATCTGCTCTCGGCCGCAGCGGACCTCGCCGCCGCCGTCCACCCGGCGCTGGGCCGGCTGCGGGCCGACCTCGACTTCCACCTGGAGCGGTGGGCCGACGAGCAGGCCGCCCGCGCGGTCGCCGTCCGGCGCACCGCCGCGACCGCCATCGCCCGGGCGGCCCTGGCCGGGTCGCCGTCCGTCCGCCACGCCACGGGCCCGCTGCTGTCGGTGAGCTCCGGTCCGGTGCCCCAGCGCGTCCAGGCGCTCCTGGGCCCCGCGCCCGCCCGGCCGACCGGCCACCGGGCGCGGGCCGCCGTCGCCCTGCTCGCCGCCGTCGCGGTCGCGGCCATGCTCGGCGTGGGCCTGGCCTACGGGCTGCACGAGTACGTCGAGTACGCGGCCCGGGCCCTGCTGGCGCACGGCACCGTTTGACGACATCGATGTAGACCAACTGTTCGGGCCCGGGTATGGTGAGCCTCGGCTTGCGCGCGCGGGCCGTGCCGCCGTCGTCCGTCGACGGTCAGCCGTCCGTCGGGGACCGTGTCCACCCGGTCCCGGGGCCCGGCGCTCCCGTGCGGATGCCACCCCTGTGGCCCCCGGCCCGAGAACACGGCGGCCTTCCCGGACGATTGGACCTGCTGTGTACGACGGGAGGACGGGGTCGACGAGCCCCTTCGAACAGACCGTCTACCTCCTGTCGACGGCCGGCCGGGCGGCCGACCGCCTGCTGGCCGACCGCCTCGACTCGCGCGGGATGGGCCGCGCCCACCAGACGCTGCTGTCCGCGCTCGCCCAGCTGGGGCCGCACGGGCGCCACGACCTCGTCGAGCGCGCCGCCGCGACCGGGACCGACGCCGACCAGGCACTGGACGACCTGCTGTCGGCGGGCCTGGTGCACTCCATGGTCGTCCACATCGGCGGACGGCAGGAAGTGCTGACGATCACCCCGGCCGGGCAGGCGGCGCTGGACGTGCTGCACGAGGACGCCTCCGCCGTCCAGGAGGACCTGCTCGCCCCGTTGACGAAGGGCCAGCGCGCCGAGCTCAACTCCCTGCTGCGGCGGGTGTGCGCGGCGGCCGGCCGCGGCGCGGGACGCCGTACGCCCGCGCGGCCGGGCCCCCGCTGGGTGCTGACCGGCGGACAGCGCCGGAGGTGGGTCGTCGAGCAGAACGCCGCCGCCGGTGCGGCCGCGCGCCCGGACAGGGCCGCGCCCGGCCGGTGAGCACGGCGCCGTGACCGGCGGGGCTCCCGTAGCCGGTGCGGCGCCGGGTCAGCGCACGCTGCCCGCAGGCTGTTTGGTGACGGACGGTGCGGACAACGGTCCCCCGAGCGGCAGGACGTGGTCGGCGCGGCCGGTGACCAGGGGAAGGTCGTGGCTGACCAGGACGACCGCGAGGCCCCGGCCGGTGCGCAGGCCGTCGAGGAGGTCCATGAGCGCGGCGGCGGTGTCGGTGTCGAGGGCGGAGGTGACCTCGTCGCAGAGCAGCACGTCCGGTTCGGCGGCCAGGGCGCGGGCCAGCGAGACCCGCTGGCGCTGCCCGCCGGAGAGCTCGTGGGGGTGGCGGGCCGCGTAGTGCGCGGGCAGGCCGACGGCGTCGAGCAGTTCGGCGACGCGTTCCTCGCACCGGGCGGCGTGCAGGGCGAAGTGCAGCTTCAGCGGCCGGGTGAGGGTGGCGCCGACGGTGCGGGCGGGGTTGAGGGCGCCGAGGGGGTTCTGCGGGACGAGCTGGATGCGGCGGCGCTGGTCGCGGGTGCGGCGCCGGTAGGAGGCGGCCAGCGGCTGGTCGTGGAGCGTGAGGGTGCCGGTGTCGGGCGTGTGGAGTCCGGCGAGGGTGCGGACCAGGGTGGTCTTTCCGCAGCCTGACGGGCCGACGATTCCGGTGAGGGTTCCCGGGGTCAGGCGGTCCGGTTGCCGTGCTCCGCGAGCATCTCCGCGAGCAGGCCGGAGAGGGCATCGACGGTCGGGTAGTCCCAGACCAGGGTCGGTGCGACCTCGATGCCGAACTCGTCCTCGATCTCGCCGCACAGGGTGAGGCCGTGGAGGGAGTCGAGGCCGTACTCGGCCAGCTTGGTGTCGGTCCGGATGGAGTCGACCGGCTCCTCGAGGTAGAAGGCGACCTTCTCCCTCAGCCACTCGGCGATCGGCGCCTGCTGGATCTCGGTGGTCATCGCGGCAGTGGTCATCGGTGTGTCTCCTCGACATCTGAAGTGGTAACGGAAAGGGGACGGAACGAAGGAAGGGGTGGGGCTGGTCGGTCAGCTCAGCGACCGGGCGAAGGCGACGAGGGCGGCCGTGACCTCCTCCGGGCGTTCCTGCTGGATCCAGTGGCCGCAGCCGGGGAGCAGGAGCATCTCGCGCAGGTCGGGGACCCACTGCCGCAGTTCGGACTCCAGCCGGGCGGGGTCCGCGCCCTTGATCACGAAGTCCTCCTCACCGGCCAGGTAGAGGGCGGGCACCTGGACGGCCGCCTTCTGGTACGGGGCGGTCAGATCCCAGTTCGCGTCGAGGTTGCGGTACCAGTTCAGCCCTCCGGTGAAGCCGGTCCTGGTGAACTCGGCCGTGTAGACGGAGAGTTCGCCCTCACTGAGCCAGCCGGGCAGTACGGCGGGCTCGGGGTAGAGGTCCAGCAGTCCGCCGCCGTCCGGCACGACGGGCGCCCGGTAGGGGGCCGATCCCGAGGTGCCGTTCAGCAGGCGGCGGAAGGACGCGGCCACGTCGCGCTCCAGCTCCGCCTCGGCAACGCCGGGCGTCTGGAAGTACAGCATGTAGTGGCCCGCGCCGATACCCCGCCGGATCGCGGGCAGCGGGTTGAGCGGCGAGCGCGGGCGGTACGGAATGCTGAGGCCGGCCACGCCCCTGACCCGGTCGGGGCGCATCAGGGCGGTGTGCCAGGCCACCTGGGAGCCCCAGTCGTGGCCGGCCAGCACCGCCGGGCCCTCGCCCAGCGCGTCGATCAGCGCGACCGCGTCGCCCACCAGGTGGTGGATCGTGTACCGGGCCGCGTCCTCGGGGCTGTCGCTGCCGCCGTAGCCGCGCATGTCCGGGGCGACCGCGTGGAACCCGGCCGCCGCCAGGCCGGCGAGCTGGTGTCGCCAGGAGTACGCGAGTTCGGGGAAGCCGTGCAGCAGGACGACGAGCGGGCCCTGACCGGCCTCGGCGATCCGCACGCTGCGCCCGCCGGCCCGCAGCGTGCGCTGGCTGACCCCGTCCGGGAGCGGCAGGCCGGACCCCGACGGCTCAGACACGGACGGCCTCCTGGTCCGACGGGCGGGAGGGCGCCGGGGCCTGGACCAGGCGCAGCCGGGAGATGACCTGGTCCGGGTCGGCGGCGGCGGTGTCCAGGGCGCGCACGTAGTAGGAGGCGAAGCGCTCGATGGTCGACAGGTCGAAGAGCACGGCGTTGTAGCGGAAGTCGAGCGTCAGGCAGTCGCTGCTCTGGCGGACGTTCACCGCGAGGTCGAGCTGGCCCTCGGCCTGGGGCAGTTCGAACGGGCTGATGGTCAGGCCGTGGTGCTCGATGGTGTTGTGCTCGCCCTCGCCGTCCAGCAGCAGCTTCATCAGCGGGTCGGGCTTGGCGACACCGATCAGGTTGAAGGTGATCTGGCAGAGCGAGGAGCCGGCGCTGGTGCGCGGGCGGTTGGCCGTGCGGGTGAGCCGCGCGAAGGGGTAGCCGACGGCGGCGAGGCCCTGGCGGACCTGGCCGTCGACCGTCGTCGCGGCGTCGCGGAAGGTGGCTCCGGGGGCGAAGCTGCCGCGGAAGACCAGGGTGTTGATGTAGTTGCCGACGACGTCGCGCATCGGCGGGGAGAGCCGGGTGGTGGTGGGGCAGCCGATGAGGAAGTCGTTCTGCCGGGTGTAGCGGTGGAGCAGGCCCTGGAAGGCGCCCAGCAGGAAGGAGAAGAGGGTCACGCCGCAGGCACGGGCGGCCGTGCGCAGTGCCTCGACCTGACCGGCGTCGAGCTCCAGGTGGTGGGTGGCGCCGACGGGCGTGGGCCCGGCTGTGCGGGGGCGGTCGGTGGGGATCTGCGCGGGCTGCGCCCCCTCGATCACACCGTGCCAGAACGCCTCGGCGCGGGCACCGCGCGGGGAGGAGAGCAGGCGCTGCTCGGCGGCGACGTACGTGTCGTGGGTGTAGGCGACCGGGGCGGGCGCGGCCTCCTCGCCGGCGACGGCCTGCTGGTAGCCCGCGAGGATGTCGCGCAGCAGGACGAGGTCCGAGACGGCGTCGGAGGCGATGTGGTGGCCGCCGATCAGCAGGACCGCGTCGGTCTCGGAGCGGCGCAGCAGGACGAAGCGGAAGGCGCCGCGGTCGCGCAGGTGGTACGGCTCGTTGAGCGCCCGGCGGACGGCGGTGCGCAGTTCGTCGTCGCCGACCGGGCCCAGGTCCTCGACCAGCAGGGCGAAGGGTTCGTGGGCCCGGGGGGTGCTGACGGGCACCCCGTCGACCCTGTCGAACAGCGAGTGGACGAGTTCGTGCCGGGCGACGGCGGCGGCGACGGCCTCCCGGAGTGCGGGCAGTTCGACGGGGGACAGCACCCGTACGGCGACGCCGGTGTTGTAGGAGCTGCCCTCGGGGTCGAGTTCGTAGAGGAACCACAGCGCCTCTTGGGCGTGGGAAAGCTGATGACAGGTCGACATCACCGGCTCCCTTCTGGGATGAAAAAGCCGATATGCGCGGAGGGTCCGCGCGTGGACGTGGAGCGGCCGGTGGCGTCCGGCCGGTGCTCGGGTCAGGCCAGTCGGCGGCCTGTGAGGTCGAAGCCGCGGCGGGTCTCGTGGCGGCGGGCGAGCTCGGCGAAGACGGGCTCCGGTACGCCGTCCGTCTCCGGTCCGCAGCCGAGCCGGCCGGCCAGCCGGCCCAGCGCGGCGGCGAGCCAGGCCGTGTCGCGCAGGAACGGGTTCGGGTTGTCCGCATTGTGGCGCCACACGCCGAGGCAGGCGGCGGCCGCGAGCAGCACCGCGTAGCGCTCGGCCAGCACGAAGGTGCCCGCACTGGCCACCGGGGTGCGGTCCCGGGGGGCCAGTTCGCCGAACCGCTCCTTCAGCCGGCGCAGCTCTCCCACCAGCGAGGCGCACAGCGGGCCGAGCACCCGGTCCCCGGCCAGCTCGGCGGCCACCTGCGGCAGTGCCGCCATCAGCGGGTCCTCACGGCCCGCCATG
This sequence comes from Kitasatospora sp. NPDC001225, assembly GCF_053597855.1. Classification (NCBI taxonomy): domain Bacteria; kingdom Bacillati; phylum Actinomycetota; class Actinomycetes; order Kitasatosporales; family Streptomycetaceae; genus Kitasatospora; species Kitasatospora sp. NPDC001225. The sequence continues at coordinate 18,843 of NZ_JBSFJC010000123.1, read as the reverse complement.
ACGCTCAGCCGTTCCGCGTCCAGCTCCGGCAGGGCCCGGTCCATGGTGAACAGCTCGGCCGGCGCTCCGCCGTCGCTCAGCCAGCCGCCGCGTGCCATCCGCGGCAGCTGGGGGATCATCGTCGCCTGGCAGACCGTTCCGCCGGCGTGGACGAGCGAGGCCACCGGGAGGTCGCGCAGGTGCTTCTGGAAGACGCCGTGCTCGCCCTCGCGCAGGAAGGAGCGCGCGCCCAGCACGACGGCCATGGCGTCGACCGCCTCGCGCATCAGCGTCGGCACCAGGTACTTCACGGCCGCCGCGTAGACGCTGGTCTGGCCGGGGAGCACGTGCAGGGCGCGGCAGACCGTGGTGGCGAGGCTGTCGGCGACGAGCAGGTCGAGCCACGCGCCGGCCAGCAGGGAGCGGGCGTGCGGCAGTTCGGAGACGGCCCGCCCGTACAGGCGCCGCTGGACCGCGAAGTCCATCACCGTCCGCAGCTGCTGGTCGACCGTGCCGACCGCGGCCGCGGGCAGCACCGCCCGGGTGACCTGGAAGGCCCGCAGGATGGTCTCCATGGCCTCCCCGAACCCGCCGGCGACCGCGGTCACGGGCACCGGGCAGTCCTGGAACTCCAGGCCGCCGAGGTACAGGGCGCGCACCCCGCTGGTCCGGTAGCGCGGCAGGAAGCGCAGCCGGTCGCGCGGGACGCTCGCCATGTCGACCAGCACCATGGAGTGGCTGCGGCTGCCGGCCTCCTCCCGGGTGCGGGCCAGCAGGGTGACGGCCTCGGCCCTGGCGAGGTTGTTGATGATCTCCTTGCGGCCGTTGAGGACGAGCGAGTCGCGCTCCACCCGGGCACTGAAGGCGGTGCGGGAGACGTCGTTGCCGGTGGACATGTCGGTGTACCCGGCGGCGACCCGGCCGTTGCGCAGCAGCACGTCCGCCAGCCAGCGGCGCTGCTTGTCACTGCCCGAGGACCAGACGTTCACGGAGCCGACCAGGTTGCTCGCGCCGTGGCCGAGCGCCAGCGCGACGTCGCGCCGGAACAGCGGGCGCAGCACCCTGGCCAGGTGGTCGGCCTGCCCGAGCCGGCCGCCGAGCGCCGCCGGGACGAACTCCGCGCCGAGGCCGTAGGCGTCCAGCACCCGCTCGCCCGCGGACAGCAGGTCGCCGCGCTCGTCCGCGTTCAGGAGGGCGGCGAAGCCCAGCGGGTTGCCGGGGTCGGTGGGGTCGCCCAACCGCGATTCCAGTGCGGCCGGGGTGCCGAGGTCGGTGAAGGGCGACGCGGGGGGTGCCGCGGGTGCCGTGGTCATGAGCGGCCTTTCACGAGCGGGTGGGTCAGCAGGGACGGCAGGTCGCCCCGGCCCTGCTGCTCGATCAGGACCGGCACCAGGCGCTCCAGGACGTCGCCGTCGGTGTCCGGCCGGCCGGGGAGCAGCTGGTCCAGCAGCCTGACCAGCACGGCCTCCAGCCACAGGCCGTCCTGCCAGAGCGGGTGGCCGGCGCCGGCCGTCGCGTGGTTGCGCAGCCACAGCCGGATCGCCGCCGAGGCGGCGAAGCAGCGGGCGTACCGCTCGGCCAGGGAGAAGGCGGCCACCGGGACGTCGGTCGCCACCGGGCGGTGGGCCGCGATGGCGGCGGCGACCTCGTCGGCCACGGCGGCGATCGCCTCCGCGTTGCGGGCCAGCGAGGCGGGGACCACGCCCTGGCGGGCCAGTTCGGCCAGCTCCGCCACGCCGTCGGAGAGGGCGAGCACGATGCTGCCGCCGGGGCGGGGCAGCAGGGAGAGCCGATCGCGGTCGAAGTCCGGCAGCTCGGCGGTCAGGGTGGCCGCCGTCTCGACGCCGGCCCGGTCCACCTCGCCGCGGCGGGCCTGGCGGGCCAGCTGCGGGAACTGGTTGACCAGCGAGTGGAGGTTCACCACGGTGTTGCCGTCGAAGATGGACACGATGCGGTGGTCGCGCTGCACCTTCTGGAAGCGCCCGTGTTCGAAGGTGTCGCCCACCAGCAGGGAGCGGGCGCCCAGCACCGTCGACAGGCGGGAGACGACCTGGTCGACGAGGGTGGGGACGAAGTACTTGGTGACGGCCGAGACCACCGCCAGCTCCCCGGTGAGGGCGTGGATGGCCCGTCCGGCCACCAGGGTGGTCGCCTCGGCGAGGAGCACGTCGGCGTACGACGCGGCGATCAGGTGCCTGGTCTGCGGCAGGTCGATCAGGCGGCTGCCGTAGGCGTGGCGCTCCAGGGCGTACCCGGTGGCGAGTCCGAGCGCCTGGTCCGCCGCCCCGAGCGACAGGGCGGCGCACAGGGTGCGGGTCAGCTGGAGGCTCTTCAGGACGATCTCCGCGCCCCCGCCTTCGGCGCCGATCAGGGCGGCGGCCGGTACGGGGGCGTCGGTGAACGCGACGCCGCTGATGTCGGCGCTGCGGATGCCGTGCAGCTTCACCGCCGGCAGCGGCCGGTAGGTGCCGCCGGGGAGGCTCTGCTTGTCGACCATGAGCAGGCTGTAGGCGCGGGCGCCGCCCTGCTCGCCGGTGCGGGCCAGGACGCAGATCCGCCGGCCCCGGTTGGCGTTGTTGATCAGCCACTTCTCGCCGGTGAGGCGGTAGCCGCCGTCCGGTTCCCGGTGGGCGGCCACCTCCCCGGCGAGCAGGTCGCTGCCGTGGTCGCGCTCCGTCAGGCCCCAGGACACGACGGTGCCGTCGGCCACCAGCCGGCCGAGCTCGCGGGCCTGCTCCTCGCTGCCGCCGACCCAGACGGACACCGCGCCCAGGAAGGTCTTGCCGTGCGCGATGGCCACCGTCAGGTCGCGCCGGGCGACGGCGCGCATGAGCTGGAGCACCTCGTCGTAGCGGTGCAGCGAGCCGCCGTACCGCGCGGGGACGTAGTGGCCGGGCAGGCCCAGGAAGTCCAGCTCGCGGCAGATCTCGACCGGGAACTCCTCGCGGTCGTCGAGTGCGCCGCAACGGGCGTAGGAGAAGAGCCGGCCCGCGTCGTCCGGGTCGCCCAGGGCGCGGTCGAAGTCCAGGACGGCGGGGTACGGGGTGGAGGTCACGGCGTCTCCCCCGTGCCTCCGGTCGCGGCGGCCGCCGTCTCGGGCGTGCGGTAGCGCTTCCTGGTCGCGGTGTTGAGGTCCTCGTACAGCGGCTCCAGGGCGCCGGTCATGAACTTCTCGCGCATCAGCCGCCGCTGGATCTTGCCGCTGGTCGTGCGGTGCACCTGGCCGGGGCGCAGGAACACCACGTTCGACACCTTCACGCCGGCCGCCTCGGCGAGCTCGCCGCGCACGCGGCGCGCCAGTTCGGGCAGCTCGACCGGGTTGGCCGGGTTGGGCCGGTACTCCTGGATGACGACGATCTCCTCGCCGTCGGCGGGGACCGAGCAGACGCTGGCGACCAGGCCCTGGAACGAGGCGTGCACGGTCTGCAGTTCGCGCTCCAGGTCGTGCGGGTAGAGGTTGCGGCCGTTGATGACCAGCACCTCCTTGGTGCGGCCGGTGACGTACAGCTCGCCGTCGTGGATGATCCCGATGTCGCCGGTGCGCAGGAAGCCCCGCTCGCCCTCGGCGGTCATCGCGCGGAAGGTGCGCTCGGTCTCCTCCGGGTTGTTCCAGTACCCGGCCGTGACGCTCCGGCCCCGGACCCAGATCTCGCCGGCGCGGCCGTCCGGCAGCGTGGTCCTGGTCTCCGGGTCGACGATCCGCACGTCGAGCCCGTGGATCTGGCCGCTGCTCACCAGCTTGGGGGCCTCCAGGTCACCGGGGAGCGGGCGCAGCACCTTGTGGGCGAGCGCGTCGCCGTCCACGGAGGTGATCGCCGGGCGGCGGCCGGGCGGCGTGCCGGTGACCAGCAGCGTGGTCTCGGCCATGCCGTAGCAGGGGTTGAAGACGTCGAGGCTGAAGCCGGCCGGGGCGAACTTCTCGGCGAAGCGGTGCAGCGTCGCGGCGCTGATGGGCTCCGAGCCGTTGCCCGCGTTGCGCAGGTGGGACAGGTCCAGGGTGGCGACCTGCTGGTCGTTGATCCGGCGCACGCACAGGTCGTAGGCGAAGTTGGGCGCGACGGTGGTGTGGATCCTCTTGCGGGAGACCAGGTCCAGCCAGAGGTAGGGACGGCGCAGGAAGTCCATCGGCGCCATCAGGTAGGTCGTGGTGCCGAGGTAGAGCGGCTCCAGCACCTTGCCCATGAGCCCCATGTCGTGGTGCTGCGGCAGCCAGCTGGCGACCAGGCAGCCGGAGTCCAGGCCGAAGGCCCGCTCGATCAGCTGCAGGTTGTGGAAGAGCGACCCGTGGGTGACCATGACGCCCTTGGGGGTGCTGGTCGAGCCGGAGGTGTACTGGAGGATGACCAGGGTGTCCGGGCCGAGCTGCGGCACCCGCCATCCGGGCGCCTCGGCGAGTTCCAGGGTGTCGGTGACGACGGCGTCGACCCCGGTGAGGCCGGAGTCCGCCACGAAGGCGCTGACGACGCCGGCGTTCGGCGTGTCGGTGAGGATCAGCCGGACGTCGGTGTCGCGCACGATGCCGACCGAGCGGGCGTCATGGCCCCGCTGGCTGCCCGGGACCGGCGCCGGCACGGCGACCACGCCCGCGTACATGCAGCCCATCAGGACCTTCACGAACTCCAGGCCGGTGCCGTAGAGCAGCATCACCCGCTCGCCGACCGTGCAGCGTCCGGCCAGCCACGAGGCGATCCTGCGCGCCTCCCGGTCGAGTTCGGCGTAGGTCAGCGTCTCCTCGACGGGCTCCCCGTCGACGACCCGGACGAAGGCCACTGCGGTCTTGTCGGGGATCGTGCGGCTGTGTGCTTCCAGTCGGCTCACCAGGTGCTCGTGCATGGCGCCGCTCTTCCTTTCGGTCATGGGATCTGTGGCTCCGGGTGATCAGGTACGGCTGAGACCGGCGAGGGCCTGCCTGAGCCGGAGGTCGCTGCGGAGGTGGCCGGTGATGTGGCCGAGGAGCTCCTGCTCGTGCGCCTCCAGGTAGAAGTGGCCGCCGGGGAAGACCCGGAACTCGAACGCGGACGCCGTGGTCTGCGACCAGGCGCGGGCCTTGTCGACCTCGCAGTCCTCGTCGCTGTCGCCGACGTACGCCACGAGCGGGCAGCCGGTCCGGGTGCCGGACGCCGGGTGGTAGGCGTCCAGCAGTCGGTAGTCGGCCCGGATGCTCGGCAGGACCAGCTCCAGCAGCGCCGCGTCCTCGATCTCGCCCATCGAGCCGCTGCCCAGCTGCCGGAGCTCGCGGACGAAGGCCTCGTCGTCCTCGGCCCGGCCGGGGGGCGTGGCCAGGTGCGGTGCCTCGGCGCCGGAGACGAACAGCCGCACCGGCTGGACCCCGTGCCGTTCCTGGAGCCGCAGGGCGACCTCGTGGGCGACGTAGGCGCCCATGCTGTGCCCGAAGAGCGCGATCGGCGTGTCGAGCAGCGGGACGAGGGCGGCCACGATGTCATCGGCCAGTTCGGGCAGCGAGGCCGCGAACGGATCGGCGAACCGGTCCTGCCGGCCGGGGTAGCAGGTGGCCAGCACCTCGACATCGTCGGGAACGGCCCGTGCCCAGGTCCGGTAGGACGTCGGCGCCCCGCCTGCGTGCGGGAAGCACACCAGGCGCAGGGCCGGGGAGGGCGTCGCCCGGTAGCTGCGGAACCAGTCGGCCGCCGCGCCGGTCATCGAACCTGTCATCGGGGTCCTTCCTTGGAATCGTGCGCGGAGGCGTCACAACTGCTGGCACTCCGCCAGCGTCCACACGCTCTCCCGGAGCCCTATATCCCGCCCATACCGGCGGATTCGGCCGCCGCGGGCGGCTCCTGCGTCCCGCCGCCGGGCGTCGCGGAGGCGGGCGCCGGGCCGTCGGGCGCCGCGGAGGCGCGGTGCTCGGCGCGCACCGCCGGGCTGAACGCCACCACGGCGGTCAGCGCCAGCACCGCGACGCCGAGGACGAAGCCGGTCGCGGACGGGCCCGCCCGGTCGACCAGCCAGCCGCCGGCCAGGGCGCCCAGCGAGTTCGCCCCCGAGGACAGGAAGCTCGACGCCCCGTTCACCCGCCCCTGCAGGGCCTCGGGGGTGACCTGCATCTGGTAGACGTTCCCGGTGACGTTGAACAGGCTGGCCACGAAGGTGATGCCGGCCAGCGAGGCGGCGATCAGCGCGGGCGAGCCGGAACACGCCGAGACCGGGATGAACACCGTCCACACCGCGAAGCCGGCCACCGCCGTCCGGTACAGGTCCGACCGGCGCGACCACCAGCCCGCGCTGAGCGCCCCGAGGATGCCGCCCAGCCCGCCCGCGCCGAGCACCAGGCCCACCACAGCCGGTGGGTGACCACCGTTGTGGATCCGCACCAGCACCGCCAGCAGGAGCACCTGGAAGACCAGGTTGCTGCCCGCGAACACACAGGTCATCACCCGCAGGAACCGCTGCCGCCACAGCCAGCGGACCCCTTCCCCGACCGCGGCGCGCAGCGACGTGCCGCCCGGGGGGACCGCCCGGTCGGCCTGCGCCGGGCCGAGGGCCCGCCGCAGGGTCACCAACAGGACGGCGGCGACCAGGCCCACGGCCGCGTTGGCCGCGAACGGGAGCCAGCGGGCCACCGTGAACAGCAGGCTGCTGCCGGGCTGGGCGAGCAGGCCGATGGCGGCCCCGCGCGCCTCGTTCTGGGCCAGCGCGGCCGACAGCTGCCCGGGCTCGACCACGGTCCGCACCGCCGCCCGCTCCGACAGCTGGTAGAGGATCGTCATCGCGGACTGCAGGAACGCGCCCAGCATGAGCTGCGGCAGCCAGAACCGGCCGCACAGCTCGGTCACGGCGATGCTCGCGACCACCGTCACGCAGACGATGTCGCAGCCCACCATCAGCCTGCGCCGGTTCCAGCGGTCGACCAGCGCGCCGGCCGGCAGCTGGACGAACAGGTTGGGCAGTGCGGCGGCGAACGTGACCAGCCCGGTCGTACTCGCCGATCCCGTGTGCCACAGCGCCAGCAGCGGGTAGGCGACCATCGTCACCGAGGTGCCGAAGCGCGAGATCCCCGCGCTCACCCAGAGCCGGATGAAGTCGGCGTTGCGCCGCAGGGGCACCGGCCCGGGCAGGGCCCGGGCCGGTGCCGACGGCGTCGCCGTGGGAACGGTCACCGGTGCTGCCCCGCGACCGCCGCGCGCGCCCGTTCCTGCTGCACGGCCTCGTCGATGGCCTTCTGCCACAGTCCCGCGACCCTGGTCCGCGCGGACCAGGTGGCGACGATCATGTGCTTCACCAGCTCACGCCCGCTCACCGCGTTGGTCAGCAGGACCGAGCCGACGCCCGAGTGCACCCGCAGTCCGGTCATCGCCTGGTAGCCGTAGGCCTGGCCGCCGTGGCCGAACTCCACGTCCCCGCTGGTGGTGTCGACGATGGTGCTCCAGCCGTAGTTGCGGTCCGACTGCGGCGACAGCATCTGCCGCACCAGCTGCTGGTCGACCAGGCCGCCCGAGTACCCCAGGTAGCCGCGCCGGATCTCGACGGCGAACTTGGCCAGGTCCTCGGCGGTGCTCCACATCCCGGCCGCGGCGGGCTCCGGCTGGACGATGTAGCCGCCCCGTACCTGGGTGCCCACCACGTCGTGTCCCCGGGCGAAGGGCCGCCCGGAGGCGTGCGGGAACATCGGGTCGAAACTGCTGCCCGTCATGCCCAGCGGTGTGAACACCAGACGCTTCACCAGGTCGGGGAAGGCCTCACCGGTGAGGTCGGACATCACCTGCTGGAGCACCGAGTAGTGCACCGAGTTCTGTCGGAACACCTGGCCGGGCACGTCCTGGCGGCGCACCGGCGGTGTCTTGGCCGGCGCCCGCCCGTACAGCATGTCGAGCACCGTCGGCTGCTCGTCGTCGTCCGGGTAGTGGCCCTCGTTCACGGCCGGGTGCGGGGCGAACCCGGCCAGGTTCGCCATCAGCAGCCTCGCCGTGACCGGCTCCTGGAACTCCCCGGGGACCTGCCAGGACGTCAGGTAGCGGTTGACGTCCCGGTCGAGGTCCAGCAGGCCCTGCGAGACCAGCCCCAGCGCCGCGTACGTCGTCACGTGCTTGCTGATCGACCCCACCGCGAACAGGGTGTCCGGGGTGACCGGCTCGCTCTGCCCTGCGCCGAGGACGCCGTAGCTGCGGACCGCCGTCACCTGACCGTCGTGGATCAGGGCGAGGCTGGCGCCCGGGATGGCGTGGTCGGCCATCACCTCCTCGGCCCGCAGGTCCGCGAGCACCGACTCGGCCGCACTGCCGCGGCTCGACCGGCGCACCGGGCGGCGGCCCGACGCGGCGTCCGTGCCGTCGTCCTCGCCGAGCAGCACCCTCAGCTCCGCCATCTGCTCGTCGACCAGCCGGCGGACGGTCGCCGCCTCGTGGACGTCCGTGCTGTGGACCCACTCGACGTACAGCCGGCCCTCGTACACGTACGCGTCGATCTCCAGCAGGTGCGCCCGCGGGGCCTCGGGGGCGGCCGTGGCCACGACCCGCTCCGCGAGGTAGACCAGCGGCGGCGTCCCGTTCAGGGAGCGGGCCGTCGGCCTGCCGGCGGCGGACCGCGGCGCCGTGAAGGAGAACCGCACCTCCGGTGCCGGGAGGGCGGCCAGCTCCTCGGCCACCTCCGGGTCCGGCGCCAGGTGACGCAGCAGTCCGTATCCCTGCACCGGGTCGGGCAGGGTGCGCATCTGCCGGGCGACCGACTTCAGCGAGGACTGCGCGTCCCGGCCGAGCGGCAGTCGCAGGGTCACGGGGTAGCCGTGGTCCAGCGGGCCGACCGTCCGCGACGGGTCGCCGGCCGTGTCCGCCGTCGCGCCACCACGGGCGTCACCGGCGATCTCGACGGCGATCCGGTCGGCCTGCGCCCAGCGCGCGAGCGTACGGCCCACCGCCGTCAGCACCAGGTGCTCCGGGTTCGCGTCGGCCAGCAGGGACGCGGTCAGCTCGGACGGCAGGGTCGCCGTGACCGTGTTGGCCGTGGCGTGGGTGGTCTCCACCCGGGCACGGTCCACCGGGAGCGCGGCCCCCTTCGGCCGGTCCAGCCACAGCTCGGCCTGGTCCAGCAGCTCGTCGGAGTGCGCCTGCTTCAGCTGCTGCTCCGCCCACCAGTGCAGCGGGGACGCCACCGGCGGCAGAGTCGCCGGAAGGCCCTCGTTGAGCTGCCGGTACGCGGTGTTCAGGTCCTCGACGAGGACCGTCCAGGACGCCCGGTCGACCGCCAGCTCGTGGACGGTCAGCCAGATCTGGTCGGCCGCTCCGCTCTCCGCGCCGAAGCGGATCAGCGTCGCGTCCACCAGCGAACCGCCCCGCGTGTCCAGGCGCGCCCGGCCCTCGACGACCGCCCGCTCGATCCGCGCCGACCGCTCGGCGGCTGGCACCTCGCCGAGGTCCACGACATGGACCAGGGCCTCGGTGTTCGGCTCCGCCAGGTGGGCGCGGCCGTCGGCGGCCTCGTCGAACCGCAGACGCAGCGCCTGGTGGTGCTGCACCACGGCCCGCAGCGCTTCTTCGAGGACGTCCGCGTCGGCCTGCCCGTTCACCGGCAGCTGCACCGTGCGTCCGCTGGTGGCCTGCGCGCCGAGCAGCCGGTGCTGCTCCGCGAGCAGCGCGATCCCGTCCTGCTCCGGCGTCCGACCGCCGTCACCCTGCGCCAGGGCGGCGAGTTCACGCAGGTTCTTGGCCTGCATGACCATCCAGACCGCCAGCGGGAGACCCGCCTCCCTGCCCGCGGACAGCATCCGCAGAGCCCGGATGGAGTCGCCGCCGAGCTCGAAGAAGCTGTCCTCCACGCCGATGCGGTCGATGCCGAGGACATCGGACCAGATGGCCGCCAGCTGCTCCTCCACCATGGTGCGCGGGGCGACGTAGGCCGCCCGGGAGAGCGCGGTGGTGGCGGAGGCCGGGAGGGCCTTGTGGTCGACCTTGCCGCTGTTGGTCAGCGGGATGGCGTCCAAGGTCACGAAGACGGCCGGGACCATGTACTCGGGCAGCGAGCGGGACAGGAACTCCCGCAGCGCGACCGTGTCCAGGCCGGAGCCGCCGGCCGGGACCACGTAGGCGACCAGGGACTTGTCACCCTGGGCGTCTTCCTGGGCGGCCACGACGGCGTCGCGGACGGAGGTGTGCTCGCGCAGGGCGCTCTCGATCTCGCCGAGCTCGATGCGGTAGCCGCGGACCTTCACCTGGCCGTCGGCGCGGCCCAGGCACTCCAGGGTGCCGTCGGCAAGGACGCGGGCCAGGTCACCGGTCGCGTACAGGCGTGAACCTGCGGGGCCGAAGGGGTTCGGGACGAACTTCTCGGCCGTCAGGTCGGGGCGGCCCAGGTAGCCGCGGGCCAGACCGTCACCGCCGATGAACAGCTCGCCGGTCACACCCTGCGGCACCAACTCCAGAGCGCCGTCCAGGACGAAGAGCTGGGTGTTGGCCAGCGGGCCGCCGATCGAGACCCGCTCCACCTCCGCCGGGACCTCGCCCCGCGCGGACCAGATCGTCGTCTCGGTCGGACCGTAGACGTTCACCAGGCGACCGACCTTCGGCAGCAGCTCCCGCGCCACACCCACGGTCAGCGCCTCACCACCCACCAGCGCGGTCACCGACACATCGTCGAAGCCCGCCGCCAGCAGCAGACGCCAACCCGACGGAGTCGCCTGGACATGCGTGACCTCATTGCGGGCCACCAGCTCCACCAGCGCCGTCGCGTCCTTGGCCTGCTCGGCCGAGGCCAGCACGATCGTCCCGCCGGTGATCAGCGGCAGGTGCAGCTCCAGGCCGGAGATGTCGAACGACACCGACGTCGAAGCCAGCCACGTGCCCGGAGCCCCCGGAGTCACGTCGTCACGGATCGAACCCAGCAGGTTCACCAGCGCACCCTGCCCGATCATCACGCCCTTGGGGCGACCGGTCGAACCCGAGGTGTAGAGCACGTAGGCGAGGTCGTCCGAGGCGGGAACGATGCCGTCCCAGCTCTCCTCGGAGCCGCCGGCCAGCTCCAGCCACGGACCGGCGTACTCACCGAACCGGTCCGTCGGGTCGGCGTCGGTCAGGACGAGCGCGGCACCCGAGTCGGTGAGCATGTAGCCCACCCGCTCGGCCGGAAGCGACGGATCGACCGGAACGTACGCAGCCCCCGCCTTCCACACACCCAGCATCGCCGCCACAACACCCGGACCACGGTCGAGATACAGACCGACCACCGATCCGGACCCGACCCCGCGCCCGCGCAGCCGGCCCGCGATCCGCGAAGACTCGGCATCGAGTTCGCCATACGACACCCGCTCCTCACCGAACACCACCGCGACCGCATCCGGCGCAGCCGCCGCACGAGCCCGGAACAACTCCAGAGCCGAACCCGCACCCCACTCCACCGACGAACCACCACGCACCAGCGCGGCCCGCTCCGCCTCCGCCAGCACCACACCCGACGCGTCACCGTCCGGATCCGCCGCCATCGCCTCCAGCACCAGCCGGTACATCCCCGCAAGACGCCCCAGCGCCTCACGGCCGACGACGTCCGACGTCGTGTTGAGCATGATCCGCCGGCCGATCGCCGCGACGTTGAGCGCGAACTCGTTGCCGCCGACGTTCAGGTTGCCGGCCATGTCGACCGTCTCGGTGTCGACCTGGTGGAAGTCGAGGTACTCGAAGAGCACCGCGATGAGCCGGCCACTCTGCCCCGAGTCCCGCTGAACGGCGGGCAGCGGGTACCGGCGGTGGGCCCAGGTCTCCGCTTCCTGCGCAAAGACCTGCTCCACCAGCTCACGCCAGGTGCCGGACGGGCGGGTGGCGGGGAACGGCAGCGTGTTCAGGTGCATGCCCAGCACCCGCTCGGCGCCCGGCGCCTCCAGACGCCCGTGGTAGACCACACCCGCGTGGATGGCCTCCTCCGCACTGAGCATGCTCAGCACCTTGAGGTGGGCGGCCAGCAGCACGCTCTTCAGCGAGGTCCTGGCACGGGCGGCGAGGGTGCGCAGGCCGTCCTCGAGGTCGCCGAAGGCGACGTCCGTCCCCAGCGGCTCGCGGGCCCCGGCGGTCGCCGGGTCGGCCCAGGAGCCGGGCAGCTGCGCAGGAGCGTGGTTGTCCACGATCCCCTGCCAGAAGGCGCGGTCCTCCTCGGAGGCCAGCGACTCCAGCTCCGCCGCGACGAAGTCGGCGAACCGGACGGCCGGCGCCTCGTAGGCGGGCAGCTCACGGCCGTCGCGCAGGTGCTGGTAGGACGCCAGCAGCTCCATGAGCAGCGAGTGGTAGCTCCAGCCCTCGGCGATGGCGTGGTTGTAGGTGAAGGTCAGTCGCCAGGCCTCGTCCGACTCCAGGTGCACCGCGATCCGCAGCAGCGGAGCGGTCCCGAGGTCGAACGCGGCAGCGTGCTCCTTCACCGAGAAGGCCCGCAGCGCCTTGATCTGCTGAGTGGAGTCGAGACCCCGCAGGTCGTGCAGCGCCACCGGCACCTGGGTGTCGGCGTGCACCAGCTGCATCGGCTGCGAGTAGCCGCTCAGGTGCATCGAGGTGCGCAGGGCCTCGTGGCGGCCGGCCACGACGGCAGCGGCCTCCGTGAAGGCGGCGGCGTCGAAGGACTCGGCGTCCGGGATGCGGAAGGAGCTGATGTTCAGGTAGGCGGACTCGCCGCGCTCCTGAGCGGCCACCATCTCGACCAGCATGCCGGTCTGGATCTGCGACAGCGGGTAGGCGTCCACGACGCCCACCGGCAGCAGGGCCCGGTCCTCGTCGCCGATCAGCGCGAACGGCTCCACGGCGGTGACCAGCGACCCACCGACCTCCTTGCCGGAGATGTACGTGCCCAGTTCCGCGATCGTCCCGTGCTGGTAGACCGACCGGACATCCACGTCGTAGCCGGTGGCGCGCAGGGCACCGACCAGGCGGACGACGCGGATGGAGTCGCCACCGAGCTCGAAGAAGCTGTCCTCGACACCGACCCGGGCGACGCCCAGGACGTCCGACCAGACCGCCACGAGCCGCTCCTCCAGCGGGGTGCGCGGGGCGACGATCTCGGCGGTGGCGAACGCGCTCTGGTCGACGGCCGGGAGGGCCTTGTGGTCGACCTTGCCGCTGTTGGTCAGCGGGATGGCCGCCAGCTCCATGAAAGCGGCCGGGACCATGTACTCGGGCAGCGAGCGGGACAGGAACTCCCGCAGCGCGACCGTGTCCGGGCCGGAACCGTCGGCACTGACGACGTAGGCGACCAGGGACTTGTCCCCGTGTGCGTCCTCCTGGGCCGTCACGACGGCGTCACGGACCCAGGCGTGCTCGCGCAGGGCGCTCTCGATCTCGCCCAGCTCGATGCGGTAACCGCGGATCTTCACCTGGCCGTCGATGCGGCCCAGGCACTCCAGGGTGCCGTCCGGGAGGACACGGGCCAGGTCACCGGTCGCGTAGAGGCGGGAGCCGGCCGGCCCGAAGGGGTTCGGAACGAACTTCTCCGCCGTCAGGTCCGGGCGGCCCAGGTACCCGCGGGCCAGACCGTCACCACCGATGAACAGCTCGCCCGTCACACCCTGCGGCACCGGGTTCAGGTCCACGTCCAGGACGTGCAGCCGGGTGTTGGCCAGCGGACCGCCGATCGAGACCTGCTCCACCCCGTCCGGGACCTCGCCCTGAGCGGACCAGATCGTCGTCTCGGTCGGACCGTAGACGTTCACCAGGCGGCCGACCCGCGGCAGCAGCTCCCGCGCCAGGCCGGCGGTCAACGCCTCGCCGCCGACGAGCGCGGTCACGGCGTAGTTGTCGAAGCCCGCCGCCAGCAGCAGACGCCAGCCCGACGGAGTCGCCTGGACATGGGTGACCTCATTGCGGGCCACCAGCTCCACCAGCGCCGTCGCGTCCTTCGCCTGCTCGGCCGAGGCCAGCACGATCGTCCCACCGGTGATCAGCGGCAGGTGCAGCTCCAGACCCGAGATGTCGAACGACACCGAGGTCGAGGCCAGCCAGGTGCCCGGACGGCCGGGGGTCACGTCGTCACGGATCGAACCCAGCAGGTTCACCAGCGCACCGTGGCCGATCATCACACCCTTGGGGCGACCGGTGGATCCGGAGGTGTAGAGCACGTACGCCAGCTCATCGACAGCCGGGACGATGCCGTCCCAGCTCTCCTCGGAACCGCCGTCCAGCTCAAGCCAGGGGCCGGTGTACTCACCCAGGCGCCCGGACGGCTCGGCGTCGGTCAGGACGAGCGCGGCACCCGAGTCGGCGAGCATGTAGCCCACCCGCTCGGCCGGAAGCGACGGGTCCACCGGAAGGTAGGCGGCACCCGCCTTCCACACACCCAGCATCGCCGCCAGGACACCGGGGCCGCGGTCCAGGTACAGGCCCACCACCGAACCGGCGCCGACCCCCTGCCCGCGCAGCCGGCCCGCGATCCGCGACGACCACGCGTCCAGCTCGCCATACGAAACCCGCTCCTCACCGAACACCACCGCGACCGCATCCGGCGCAGCCGCCGCACGAGCCCGGAACAACTCCAGAGCCGAACCCGCACCCCACTCCACCACCGAACCACCACGCACCAGCGCGGCCCGCTCCGCCTCCGCCAGCACCACACCCGACGCGTCACCGTCCGGATCCGCCGCCATCGCCTCCAGCACCAGCCGGTACATCCCCGCAAGACGCCCCAGCGCCTCACGACTCAGGAACTCACCGCTGGTCGCCATGTTGAGGTGGCCGTTGTTGGGGACCACGTTGAGCGCGAACTCGTTGAAGCCGTCGTTGAAGCCGGCGTCGGTGTCGACCGTCTCGCCGTCCACGTGGTGGAAGTCGAGGTACTCGAACATCACCGTGAGCAGGCGCTCGCGGGTGCCGCTGTCGCGCTGGACGGCGGGCAGCGGGTAGCGGCGGTGGGCCCAGATCTCCGCCTCCTGTGCGAAGACCCGCTCCACCAGCTCACGCCACGTCCCGGACGCGCGGGTGGCGGGGAACGGCAGCGTGTTCAGGTGCATGCCCAGCACCCGCTCGGCGCCCGGCGCCTCCAGACGCCCGTGGTAGACCACACCGGTGTGGAAGGCCTGGTCCGAGGTGACCGAGCCCAGCACCTTCAGGTGCGCCGCCAGCAGCACGCTCTTCAGCGAGGTGCCGGCACGGGCGGCGAGGGTGCGCAGGCCCTCCTCCAGGTCGTGGAAGGGGACGCGCAGACCGTGCCGGTCCTGCGGGTCGCGCTCCGGTGCGGCCCACGGCTCCGGCAGCCGCAGCGGCGCGTGCTCCGCCACCACGTCCTGCCAGAAGGCGCGGTCCTCCTCGGAGGCCAGCGACTCCAGCTCCGCCGCGACGAAGTCCGCGAACCGGACGGCCGGCGCCTCGTAGGCGGGCAGCTCACGGCCGTCGCGCAGGTGCTGGTAGCACTCCACCAGCTCCATCATCAGGGCGTTGTAGCTCCAGCCCTCGGAGACGGCGTGGTGGTAGGTGAAGTTGAGCCGCCACGAGCCGTCCGACTCGACCAGGACGGACATCCGCAGCAGCGGCGCGGCCGTCAGGTCGAAGACCACGGCGCGTTCCTGTGTGAGGTAGGCGGCCTTGCGGCGCTCCTGCTCCTCGATGCCCAGGCCGCGCAGGTCCCACAGCGTCACGGGGTAGTCCGCCGTGGCGTGCACCAGCTGGAGCGGCAGCGCGTAGCCGCTCAGGTGCATCGACGTGCGCAGGATGTCGTGCCGCTGGACGACGACGTCCACCGCCTGCTGGAAGACCGGCAGCGAGAACGGCTGGTCGTCGCGGATCCGGAAGGAGTTGAGGTTGTGGTAGACCGCCCGGTCCGCCGGGCCGGCGGCCATCGTCTCGACGAGCATGCCGGTCTGGATCTGCGACATCGGGTAGGCGTCCACGACGCCCGCCGGCAGCAGGGCCCGGTCCTCGGCGCCGATCAGCGCGAACGGCTCCACGGCCTTGACGAGGGACTCGCCGCCCTGGCCGGTGAGGCCGGCCGCCATCGCGGCGATCGTCCGTGACTCGAACACGTCGCGGATCGAGACGTCGTACCCGGCGGTGCGCAGTGCACCGACCAGGCGGACCGCGCGGATGGAGTCGCCGCCGAGGTCGAAGAAGCTGTCCTCGACACCGACCCGGGCGACGCCCAGGACGTCCGACCAGATCACCGCGAGCCGCTCCTCCACCGGGGTGCGCGGCGCCACGTGCTCGACCGTGGCGAAGGACGCCTGGTCGGGCGCGGGCAGCGCGCGGTGGTCGAGCTTGCCGTTGCTGGTGAGCGGGATGGCGTCGATGGCGACGAACGCCGTCGGCACCATGTAGGCGGGCAGGTCGGCGGCGAGGTGCTCGCGGAGCTGCGCGGCAGCCGGTGCGGCGCCCTGCTGCGGCACGTAGTAGCCGACGAGCTGCTTGGCGCCCTGAGCCCCCTCGATGACGGTCACCACCGCGGCGCGGACGGCCGGGTGCCGGCGCAGCGCGGTCTCGATCTCGCCGAGCTCGATGCGGTAGCCGCGGATCTTCACCTGGGTGTCGACGCGACCGAGGAAGTCCAGCGAGCCGTCCGGCAGTCGTCGGGCCAGGTCGCCGGTGCGGTAGAGGCGCGAGCCCGCCGGACCGAAGGGGTTCGGGACGAACTTCTCCGCCGTCATCTCCGGCCGGTCGAGGTAGCCGAGGGCCAGTGCGGGGCCACCGACGTGGATCTCGCCGGGCACCCCGACCGGCACCAACTGGCCGTCGGCGTCGAGCAGGTGGACGGAGAGGTCGCGCAGCGGACGCCCGATGTTGCTGCGGCTCGGCCGCCGGAGGTCCTCGGCGCCGATCCGGTGGTAGGCGCAGTGCATGGTCGTCTCGGTCGGCCCGTACAGGTTGACCAGGGCGGGCCGGTCGAGGCCCATCCGGTCCACCCACGACTGGAGTTCGGAGGTCTCCAGCTTCTCGCCGCCGAAGCCGACGAGCCGCAGGTCGAGCCGGTCGATGCGCGGGTCACCGTCGCCGGCCAGGGCCGCGAGGGCCCGGAATCCGGTCGGGGTCTGGAGCATCACGGTGACCTGCTCGGCGACCAGGAGGTCGAGCAGCTCGCCGGGCGAGCGGTTGACGTCGGTCGGGACGACGACGACCCGGCCGCCGTGCAGCAGGGCTCCCCACATCTCCCACACCGACACGTCGAAGGCGTACGAGTGCGCCTGGGTGAAGACGTCGTCGGCACCGAAGGCGAACTGCTCGCGTGTCGCGCTGTACAGGCGCAGGACGTTGGCGTGGGTGAGGCTGACGCCCTTGGGCTTTCCGGTGGAGCCGGAGGTGTAGATGACGTAGATCAGGTTGTCCGGGGTGACCGCGGTGACCGGCGCGGTGGCCGGGCGGGCCGTGATCTGCTCACGGCTGTCGCCGTCCAGCAGCACGATCCGGCCGTCGAACGAGTCGGTCACCCGCTCCGCCAGATCGGCAGTGCTCACCAGGATGCGGGCACCCGCGTCCTGGAGGATGTAGGACAGGCGCTCGTCCGGGTTCACCGGGTCCAGCGGCAGGTAGGCCGCACCCGACTTCATCACACCCAGCAGCGTCGGGACCAGGTCCAGACCGCGCTCCAGGCACACGCCCACGAGCCGGTCCGGGCCCGCGCCCAGGCCCTGCAGGTGGTGCGCGAGCCGGTTGGCCCACGCGTCCACCTCGGCATAGGTCAGCGACTCACCCGCGAAGGTGATCGCGACGGCGTCCGGGGTACGGGCCGCCTGCTCCGCGAACACCTCGTGCAGGCAACCGTCGACCGGCACCTCCACCGTGGCGTTCCACTCACCCAGCAGCAGCCCCCGCTCCGCCTCCGGCAGCAGGACCACCGAAGCGTCCCCCTCCGGGTCGGCCGCCATCGCCTCCAGCACCAACCGGTACATCGCACCGAAGCGATCCAGGGCCGCACGGCCGAGCACGTCGGTCGAAGTGCCGATGTTGAGGTGGCCGCCGGCGGCGATCACGCTGAGGAGGAACTCGTTGCCGCCCGCGTCGAGGTTGGACGCGGTGTCCACGGTGCCGGTGTCGACCTGGTGGAAGTCCTGGTAGTCGAAGACCATCGAAATCAGGCGCTCGCCGGTGCCGCTGTCGCGCTGGATGGCGGGCAGCGGGTAACGGCGGCGGGCCCAGATCTCCGACTCGCGGGCGTAGACCCGCTCGACCAGCTCACGCCAGGTCCCCGAGGCGCGCAGCGCCGGGAACGGCAGGGTGTTCAGGTGCATGCCGAGCACCCGCTCGGCGCCGGGGGCCTCCAGACGCCCGTGGTAGACCACACCGGTGTGGAAGGCGTCCTCGGTGCCGACCATGCCCAGCACCTTCAGGTGCGCGGCCAGCAGCACGGTCTTCAGCGAGGCCTTGGCGTCGTTCGCCAGGCGGTGCAGCTTCTCCTCGAGGTCGTGGAAGGGCACCCGCGCGCCGAGGTTCTCGGCCACCAGGTCGGCGTCGTCGGCCCAGGTGGCCGGCAGCTCGGCCGCGGCGTGGCCGGCGACGACGTCCCGCCAGTAGGCGCGGTCCTGCTCGGAGGCCAGCGACTCCAGCTCCGCCGCGATGAAGTCCGCGTACCGGACCGACGGCGCCTCGTACGCGGGCAGCTCACGGCCGTCGCGCAGGTACTGGTAGCACTCCATCAGCTCCATGAGGAGGCTGTTGACGCTCCAGCCCTCGGTGACGGCGTGGCAGTGGCTGAGCGTCAGCCGCCAGGCCTCGTCCGACTCCAGGTGGACGGCGAGCCGCATCAGCGGCGCGGCCGACAGCTCGAAGCCGGACGCCAGGTCCTGCTCCGCGAAGACCCGGGCACGCTCCTCGCGCTGCTCCTCGCTCAGGCCCCGCCAGTCGTGCACGGTCACCGGCAGCTGCGCGGAGGCGTGCACCAGCTGGAGCGGCTGGGAGTAGCCGCTGAGAGCCACGGAGGTGCGCAGCAGTTCGTGCCGCTGCGACAGCACGGCCACGGCTTCGC
>NZ_JBSFJC010000122.1:0-24664 GCF_053597855.1 Kitasatospora sp. NPDC001225 | reverse complement strand
CCTCGTTCATGGTCAGGCAGGTGTCCCAGCCCCAGTACATGAAGATCGACAGCGACAGCCCGGCGGTGAATCGCCGTCCGCCCGGGGGCCGTTGCTAGTATCCGCAGGTCGCAGCGCGGATCACGGTGCGCGGGGCGTGGAGCGGATCACAGGGGAGAGCAGGCCGATGGACGAGCAGGGCGAGACGGCGTACGCGCCGATGGCGGACGAGCCGGCGGCGGACGAGCGGGTCGAGTTGGCGTACACGCCCACGGTGGCGGACTTCCGGGAGGCCCTGGCCGCCCGGTCCCGGGCGACGCGCGCGGGCCGGCGCCAGCGGGCGTTCCTGTACCTGCTCGTCGTGTGCGGCCCGCTCATCGCCGCGCTCGACCTCTCCACCGGCAAGGGCATCGGCTTCCCGCCGGTGTTCATGGTGCTCGCCGCGCTGGCCCTGCTCCTCTGGCTGCCCCGGCTGCAGGCCGGCCAGTTCCACAAGTTGACCGCCGACAAGGGCGAGTTCACCGCCACCGTGGCAGCGTCCGGCGTGACCATCACCAACCGCCACTCCACCAGCACCCTGACCTGGCAGGCGGTCCCGCACCACGTGGAGACCCCGGGGCTGTTCGTCCTGCTGAGCAACGACAAGAACAACTCCTGCCTGGCCGTCCTGCCCAAGCGCGGCACCGCCGACCCCGACCGGCTGCGCGCCGTGCTCGACCGGCACGCCCCCGCGCCCACCCGGGGCTGAGCCCGGCCCGTCCCGCAGCCCGCAGTCCGTAGCCCGCCTTCGCCCCGTTCGTCCCCTGCCCGCTCCCCGTACGATCGACGGCATGTCGCTGCCGCACGCCATCCTCACCGCCCTGTTGGAGAAACCGTCCTCGGGGCTGGAGCTGACCAGGCGGTTCGACCGGTCGATCGGCTTCTTCTGGCCCGCCACCCACCAGCAGATCTACCGCGAACTGGGCCGGCTGGAGGCCTCCGGACAGATCCGGGCCCTCCGGCCGGAGGCACCGGTGCGCGGGCAGAAGAAGGAGTACGAGGTGCTCCCGGAGGGCCGCGCCGAACTGGCCCGCTGGACCGCCGAGGGCGCCGCGCCGCGCGCCGTCCGGGAGCCCCTGCTGCTGCGGCTGCGGGCGGCCGCGGTGGTCGGCACGGACGGCCTGACGGCCGAGCTGGAACGCCATCTCGCCCTGCACCGCGAGCAGTTGGCCGACTACCGGGAGATCGAGCGGCGCGACTTCCCGGCCGAGCGGGCGGACGAGGAGAACCGGCTCCAGCACGCGGTGCTGCGGGCCGGCATCGGACTGGAGAGCTTCTGGGTGCAGTGGCTCGCCGAGACCCTCGACACCCTGCCGGCCGAGCCCTCCCGCCCGGCCCGCCCCTCCGACGCTTCCGCGGCCTCCGACCGGCTCTGACCTGCGCCGATCCCCGCCCGCGCGCCCGGCCCAGCCCCCGGTGGGACACTGGTGGCCTGTCCCTTCCCGAACTCTCGACCGGGGGACCCGTATGTCTCTGACCAGGCCCTTCCACGCCCTCACCGCCGCGGCCGTCGTCGTGGCGGTCGCCCTGGGCCCGGCCGCCCTCCCGGCGTCCGCCGCAACCGCCCAGCCACTGCCCTCCGCCGACCAGCTGAAGTCGGCCCTGCTGACCGCGGCCGACCTCGGCCCCGGCTGGACCGAGCCCCCGGTGACCCAGAGCCCCAGCCCCAGCGCCGGCGCGAGCCCCAGCGCGAGCCCGTCGAACCCGGTGACCGGATGCGACGCGCTCAGCGCCCTGATCAACATGTACGTCACCCGGCCGGGCGCGGCGATCCCGCGCGCCGAGACCGAACTCGACGGCCCGAACGGCAACCCGATGGTCACCCAGGCCCTCGCGGCCGAGCCGTCCGACCAACTCGCCACCGACTTCAACTCCGCCGCCGACGCCCTGAAGACCTGCCACACCATCACCTTCAACGCCGGCCCCAGCGACACCGTGACCTTCACCGTCAGCCCGGTCACCCTCGGCGACCGCAAGGACGCCCCCGCCGTCCACCTCGACGGCACCCTGGCCGGCGTCCGACTCAACGGCTACGTCGGCATCGAACGCTTCGGCACGGTGGCCATGGCCTTCGGCTACTTCGAACGCCAGGGCAGCAACGAACAGGCCGCCTCGATGGAGTACCGCACCGCCGTCGCCAAGGTCGAACGCGCCCTCGGCGCCAAGGCCGGCAGCACCACCGCCCCCACGGCCGTCCCCGCCACCCCCACCGAGGGCCGCCGCGTCTGACCCGCCCCGCCCTCCGAACACCACCGCGGCCCCCCACCGAACGCACGAGGCGCTCGGGTGAGGGGCCGCGGCGGTGGCCTGACGGCGACCGGACGGGGGCTACACGCCCGCGAGGGTCTGGTTGTCGAAGAGCCAGTGGTGGTTGGCCTGGTCGGCGCACTGCCAGACGTTCAGCCCGGAGCCGTTCTCGGTGACCCACCCGTGCAGGTTCAGGCACCTGTTCGACGCCGGGTTGTAGAGCGAGCCGTCGTAGCGGCGGATCCAGGTCTGGGCGGCCGCGTTGCCGCAGGCCTGTGCGACGACCGGGGTGCCGTTGACGACGTCGGCGTCCCGGGTGCCCAGGCAGAGCCCGGTGGGCACGGCCTTGAGCTGGTTCTGCCGGGTGGTCAGGAAGTGCTGGCTGTCGCCGTTCCAGCAGTCGTAGACCCGGAGCTGGGCGCCGTCGTTGCCGCCCCAGTTGTCCAGGCACTTGCGCGGGTCGACCGCGCTGCGGATCCGGACGACGGACTGGGCGGTGGCCACGGTGTTCACCTGGGGATCGGTCAGCGCGTACGGGTAGATCCGCACGTCGCTGACCGCGCCCTTGACGAGGTCGACGGGGGCGATGTTCCGGGGGGTGACGCCCCCGATGCTCAGCGGCCCGGCCGGGGGCTTCCAGGTGGTGCCGACCTTGGCGTTGCCGACGGCCTGGCCGTTGACGTACAGGGTGGCGATGCCACCGGTGGAGTCGTACGTGCCGGTGAGGTGCGTCCACTGGCCGACCGTCACGCCGGTGCGCCCGCTGCGGTCGTACACGGGGTACCAGTCCGTGGGGTTCACGCTGTCGTTGCTCGGCAGGATGAAGGCCCAGTTGTTGAAGTTCCGCGAGTACTGGAGGTAGAACGGGCTGGCCTCGTTGCCGGGCAGCGCGACCGCGGTCTGGTAGCCGTCGGTGTTGTCGACCTTGACCCAGGCGGAGACGCTGTAGCTCTTCGTGGTGTCCAGGCCGGGGGTGGTGGCGCCGGAGGTGACCGGTGCGGTGGTGCGGTAGACCGTCGCGCCGTCGAAGGCGGTGGCCTTGCCGGCGGCGCGGTTGTGGTCGGTGGTCAGGGCGGCGCCGGTCGGGTAGGCGGCCGTCGCGGGGTCGCCGTTCCTGTAGAGCGTGTTGGTGCCGCTGCTGTCACCGGTGCCGTCGAGGGCCCACCACTGCGGGGTGACCTGGGTGTTGGTGACGGTGACCGGGCCGACCTCCCAGGTGTAGCCGGCCGACGGGTTGCCGGGGGTGGTGGGCCGGCCCCACCAGATCTCGACCGTGCCGTCGGCCTTCCTGCCCCACAGACTCGCGTTGCCGGTGCCGGTGAGGTCGCCGTCGGAGCCGAGGGTCGGGTAGGTGTCGGTGGAGACCCAGCCGATCCGGGTGCCGACCGGCACCAGCTGGGTCAGCGTCGGGACCAGCAGCGGCTTGCCGGTGCTGTCGATGACGGGCGCGCCCTGGTTGTCGGTCGCGGTGACGGTGCCGGTGGTGAAGGTGTAGCCGAGCAGGTCGTGCTTGGCGCCGTCGGCGGCGTCCGCGAGGTTGCGGGCCCACAGGCCCGGTCGGCCCTGCTTGGCCCAGTCGCCGGGGGCGATCAGCTCCTTGTCCTTCCACCCGGACGCCGCCAGCCGGACGGGCTTGCCCAGGACGTTGGCGTTGGTGGCCGGGTAGTACCAGAGGGCCGCGTCGGTACCGTTGCCGGTGCTCTCGACGGTCAGCAGGCCGGTCTTGTTCCTGAAGCCGAGCTTCGGGTCGAGGTCGGTGCTGACCGGGTCGCCGAGGGCGGCGATCCGCAGGGTGGTGGACCAGTCGGCGGCGTTGTAGCCGGCCGCCGTCAGCCAGGCGCAGTCCTCGGTGGAGGTCTTCACGCACTTCGGCTTGGGCAGTGGCAGCTGCTTGTCGATCCGCCCGTGGACGCCGGTGTTCCCCGGGTTCGGGTAGACCAGCAGCTCGGGGCTGCCGGGCGCGTGGACGATGACGTCGTCGATGTTGTTGCCGCCGCTGAGCGTGCCGCGGTGGGCGTACTGGACGTCGTTCCAGGACGTGCCCTTCGGGGCGTCGGCGGGGGTGGCGACGGCGGCCACCGCGGGGGCCTGGACCTTGGGGTTGCCCGGGACGCTGTACGCCCGGAGGTAGCCGGCCTGGTCGGGCAGCAGGATGTCGGCCGAGCCGTCGCCGCTGACGTCGCCGAAGACCGGCGGCGGGCCGTCCGGGTTCCACGGCACGTAGAAGGAGTACTGGGCGACCGGCGAGACGTTGCGGGCGTTGTCCAGGACCTGGATGTACAGGACGTTGGTGCCCCAGCGGCCGGAGGTGACGGGAATGCCGTTCGCGGGGTAGTCGTTGCCGCAGGCCCAGGCGGCACCGGCGAACTGCGGGTCCCAGGACCAGCGGGCGCAGACCACGCCGGAGGAGGTGCCGCCCGGGGTCGGGTCGGCCGCGGTGAACGGCACCAGGCCCTGCTCGCCCAGGCGCTTCCTGCTGACCTGGCCGTTGCCGGACGGCGGGAAGGTGGTCGCCAGCTGCCCGTCGGTGAGCACGGTGTCGGCGTTCGGGACGGAGAGGGTCGGCGGGGTCAGGTCGACGCCGAAGTGGCAGACCGGGGTCGAGGCCGACTTCGGGGCGTAGCCGTCGTCGGCCATGGTGCCCCAGCCGTAGTAGTGGCCGTCCTTGATGACACCGGGATTCACCTGGAAGCTCGCGACGCCGCCGTTGGCCACCAGCGGGGTCAGGCCGCTGTCGACGTCCGCGCTGAGGTCGGCGTAGTCCCAGATGTGGGTCCAGGCGGCGAGCGAGCTCTGGACCGGGCTGTGGACCGTCGCGTTGAGGGAGACGGCGCCGTTGAAGCCGGAGGAGGAGTTCAGCCAGCCGAAGGAGCCGTTGCAGCCCTGGTTCTCCGCCCACGGCACCGAGGTGGTCGGGGCCGGCCAGACGTACGGGTTGGTCGGGGTGTCGGGGACGCGGTCGTACTCGATCTCGACGACGGCGCTGTAGTCGAGCCGCTTGAACGCCATCGCGTCGGACTCGTTGCGGGCGAACACCCCGAAGGTCATGGTGTCCTTACCGGTGGCGTAGGTCCGGTAGGCCCAGGTCACGTCGTAGTTGAACTGGTACTTGCCGGTGCAGCCCGGCTGGCCCGCACCGGGGACCCCGGCCTCGCCGAGCCGGCCGCCGATGACGCCCGGCGGGTTGTTCCAGGTGGTCTGGTTGCCGATCGGGCCGGTGGTGTAGAGGTCCAGGGTGTACTTGTCGGTGCAGGAGAAGGCGGAGGAATCCGTCTCCCACATCGACATGATCGCCTTGTTGATGACGAAGCCCCGGTACCAGTGGGTGTCGAACTGGTAGTACGTGCGCTCGACGCCCTTGGTGGTCCGGTAGCCCTGGTAGCCGACGCCGGGCTTGGCGTACTGGTCGCCGCTGTTGCTGACGGTGCGGCCGATGTTGGCCGTGCCCGCGTAGCCGGACTGGGTCCAGGTCCAGGCGTTGGAGCCGTTGCGGTCGGGGATCCAGCCCGGGTCGATGAACCACGGGCCCTGGCCCTTGCCGAGCACGGACTCGTCGGTGGTCAGTTCCACGGCGTCGCCGGTGACGGAGACGGGCATGTCGACGACCTTGGCGCCGGAGCCGGGGCTGTCGGCGGTGCTGCGCTGCTCGGGCTTCGCCTGCGGGGCGTCGGCGGCCGAACCGCTCAGGGCGGGGGCCGACTTGGCGGCCGCCGGGGCGCCGCCGGTCGAGCTGTCCCACATCTGCGGGGTGGGTGCGTGCCAGCGGGACGTGCCGTCGGCGGTCGCGGCGGTGAGGTTGCCGGCCTCGTCGGCCCGGACGGTGACGCCCTTGCCCTGGGTGCCGAAGCGGACCTTCCTCAGCGCCGGGTTCTTCGCCGCCTCCGCGGTCTTGACGACCAGGACGGTGGAGAGCCCGCCGAACCTGGAGGCGGTCACCCTGAGGTCGACCCCGGGGGCGACCTCGGGGTAGAGCAGCGCCTCGCCGCCCGGGTCGAGCGTCGGCTTGGTGAGCGGGAACGGCGAGTCGATGGTGAGCGTCTCGCCGTCGGCGCTGGTCAGGGTGGACAGCGGGCCCTGGCCGCCGCCGGACAGCCGGACCCCGGACAACGCGGTCTTCGGGCGGTAGCCGCCCTGGCCGTCCGGGACGAGGGTGCCGTCGAGCGCCGCCCAGGCGCCGTCCTGCTTCACCCGCTGCGGCTCGACGTGCTCCATGCGGGAGAGGTGGCCGGTCGGTGTCGCGAAGGTCTCGCTGACCTCGTCCGTCAACTCGGGGATCTGGACGCGCTTGCCGGTCTTCCTCGCCTCGGCGACGGCCTTCTCGGTCGGGTTGGTCGGCGGTACGTCACCGGCCCGCTGGGCGTCACCGGCGGCCATCCGCGCGGCGAGGTCCGGCGGCACCGGGGAGGGCTGGGCGTCCGCCGGAGTGGGCGGCACGGGCGGGGCGTCGGCGGCCGCGACGGGCGCGATCGAGGTCAGGGCCAGGGCGAGGCCGATCGCCGCGGCGACGACCGGTCGCGGCGGGCGTCCGGAGCGGCGGGCGCGGGAGCTGGCTCCAGGAGGAGCGGCAGGCATGGTGAGGTCCCCCCACGAGAAATGTCCTGATCGGGCATGACCAGGCATGATCGATTCTGCGAAGAATGTGTGCAGAGATGGTCAGAAAACTTACCGCTGATGGTCAACGGATCGTCAACTTCGCATTTCCGCAACCCTGTCCGCTTTGGCCCGACGGTTCCCGATTCGGAGTAACTGTGATGATCGTCACTATCGCATCGGGCCTGGTCCGACCTAGACCCGCGGCTTGCCCCCGCTTTACTCTCCGCCCGGATGTCGTTCGTTCGTGGGGTGCGTCCGAACATGACACGACGTTACGAAAACAGGGGGGTAGGGATGTTGACGACACCTGTCCGCTTCCGCCGAAGGGCGGGACGGGAGGGGCCGCCTCCGACGCGGCTGAAGTCGCGCTTGGCCGTACTGAGCTCACTGGCCGTCATGGGTTCCCTGGTGACCCCGTTGGTGCCGGCCTTCGCGGCGCCCTCGGGTGACAACAAGGACAAGGTCTGGACGCCGCCGAACACGCCGCTCCAGCGGACCGCCTCGGTCCCGGGCAAGGCGGACACTCCGAAGCCGGCGGCGGCGCCGACCGGTTCGCCGAACTGGGTGCCGCCGAAGGCGACGCCCCAGCCGAAGCACGGCAAGGCCGTGGTGGCGCTCGACGCCGCACCGGCGGCGGCGTCGAAGAACGCCGCGGCGCCGGACGGGCAGCAGCCCGCCGCCGGCGCCTCCCGGCAGGCCGGCGACCTGCCCGTGTGGCTGGCGCCGGTCACCGGGGCCGCCGCACCGGCCGCCTCGGTGCAGGTACAGGTCGCGGACCCGAAGGCCGCGGCCGCCGCGGGTGTGCCGGGCACGCTGGTCGCGCTCTCGCGCGCCGACGGCGTGGCGGGCGACGGCAAGGTCCGGGTCGGGATCGACCTGGGCTCGCTCGGTTTCGGCGGCGACTTCGCGCACCGCGCCCGGCTCACCGCCCTGCCCGAGTGCGCGCTGACCACGCCGGACGCCGAGGGCTGCCGGACCGGTACGCCGGTCGCCGCGCAGTACGACGAGCAGGCCAAGCGACTGGTCGCGGACGTCGAGCTGCCGGCCGCGAGCGCGGCCGGCACACCCCAGCGGGCCGAGGCGGCCCCGGCCGGAACCCCGGCGGCCGCGCCGCAGCTGCTGCTGGTGCTGAACGGCGCCCCCGAGAGCGGCACCGGTACCTACAGCGCCACCCCGCTCTCGCCCAGCCAGGCGTGGGCCGCGGGGAGCTCCGCCGGCTCGTTCACGTACAGCTACCCGATCGTGGTCCCGCCGGCCCTGGGCGGCACGGCGCCGTCGGTGTCGCTCGGCTACGACTCCTCGGCGGTGGACGGCAAGACGGCCTCCACCAACGCGCAGGCCTCCTGGATCGGCGACGGCTGGGACCTCGGTGCCGGCTACGTCGAGCGCGGCTACCGCGGCTGCGACAAGGCGGGCATCCCCGGCTCGGGCGACCAGTGCTGGGGCGGCGTCAACCTGACGCTGTCGCTGGGCGGCCACTCCGGTGAGCTGGTCCCGGACGACGAGTCCTGCGCCAAGGGCGGCGCCGCCGCCGACGAGCAGTCGAAGTGCACCTGGCGACTGAAGCGGGACGACGGCACGAAGGTCGAGTTCCTCACCGGCGCCAACAACGGCACCTGGAACGGTTCGTACCTGAAGGTGACCGACACGGCCTCGGGCAGCGTCTTCTACTTCGGCCTCAACCAGCTCCCGGCGGCGAACGGTGCGCCGGCCAAGGTCGGCCCGGAGAGCAGGTCGGCCTGGACGGTGCCGGTGTACTCGCCCAACCCGGGCGACCCGTGCTACGACGCGGCCAAGGGCAAGGGCTCCTGGTGCCAGAGCGCGTGGCGCTGGAACCTGGACTACGTGGTCGACCCGCACGGCAACCTGACCACCTACTCCTACACGCCCGAGGCCAACGTGTACGCGCGCGGCGGCGCCCAGAACAGCGGGAAGGGCACGAACACGTCGTACACCCGCGGCGGCGTGCTCGCCTCCATCGGCTACGGCCAGCTGCTGTCCGACCAGCTCGGGGCGAACGGCGCGTTCCAGCCCGCCGCGAAGATCGACTTCACCGCCGGTGAGCGCTGCAAGTCCGGCGCGGTCTGCGACCCGGCACAGCGCACGGCGGCGAACGCGGCCAACTGGCCGGACGTCCCGATGGACAAGCAGTGCCCGGAGACCGGCGCCTGCACCAACTACGGCCCGACCTACTGGTCGACGCTGTGGCTGAACTCCGTCACCACCTCGATCCGCTCCGGCGCCACCTACCGCCCGGTGGACCGGTACGACTTCGTGCACGAGTTCAAGACGCCGCAGAACGCGACGGACAACGCGCCGATCGCCTGGCTGCAGTCGGTGAAGCGCACCGGCAAGGACACCGCCAACGGCCAGTCCGAGCAGTCCCTGCCGGAGGTGACCTTCACCGACGAACTGCTGCCCAACCGCGTCGACGGACTGGTGCCGGCGCGTCCGCGCTACAACCGCCCGCGCCTGGCGGTCATCGGCACCGAGACCGGCGGCACGATCCTGGTGTCGTACGCCAAGGAGTCCTGTTCGCGCACGGCCGGGAGGATGCCGGCCTCGGCGGACAACAACGACAGGAGCTGCTTCCCGGTGAAGTGGTTCGACACCGGGGTGCAGGCCACGGTGGACGACTGGTTCCTGCGCTACCCGGTGGAGACGGTCACCGTCGACCCGAACGCCAAGCTGGTCACCGGCGCGGTGGCGACGACCACCTCGTACACCTACGGCCCGGCGGCCTGGCACCGCAACGACGGCGCGCTCGTCGAGTCGGACTACCGCACCTGGGACCAGTTCCGCGGCTACGCCGGCGTCACCACGGTGACCGGCTCCGGCAAGGACGGGCCGCAGGCGAAGTCGACGACCAGCTACTACCAGGGCATGAACGGCGACATCAAGGCGAACGGGAGCGCCAAGGCGGCGTCCGTCGCCGGGGTGAAGAGCGGCAGCAGGACCGACGAGGAATGGCTGTCCGGCCAGGTCCTGGAGACGGACACCTACGCCGACGCCGCGGCCCCCGCGGGAACGCCGGTCGCCTACACCGTCAACTCCTACGAGCGCACCTCCGGCCTGAAGCCGACCGCCACCCACAAGCGCACCGGGCTGCCGGACCTGGTGGCCAACTACCTGTCGACCACGTCCACTTCCGTCAGCACCTCGGTGACGACCACCGGGACCCGGAGCACCTCGACGGTCACCTCGACGGACCCGGCGAACAACAACCGGACCACCACCTCGCTGAGCACCGCCGACGGCACACCCGACATCTGCACCCGGTACCGCTACGCGACCTCCCCGGGCCAGCTGGTGACCGGGCGGATCTCCGAGACCTACGTGATCTCCGGCGCCAACGCCTGCACCGCGGACGCCTCGCCGGCCAACACGGTCTCCGACACCCGCACGCTCTACGACGGCCAGGGCTTCGGCGCCTCGGCCGCCAAGGGCGAGGTCACCGGAACGCAGGTGCTGGACCGCTACGACGCCAACGGCGCCGCGCAGTACGTGACCACGGCGGCCAAGGGCTACGACGCGTACGGCCGGGTCACCTCCGAGACCGACCCGACCGTCAGTGACGAGGCCAATCCGAACGGAGCTGTCACCACCACCGCGTACACCCCCGCCGGCCCCGGCGAACTGCCGAGCAAGGTGGTCACCGGCGCCCCGGCCCCGGCCGGCGCACCGGACGCGGGCACACCCCGCACGACCACCGTCACCTTCAACCCGTCCCGCGCGCTGGTGCTCACCACGACCGACGCCAACGACCGCAAGGCGACTCAGAGTTACGACGGCCTGGGTCGACTGAAGGCGGTCTGGGTGCCCGGGCGGGACACTGCGGCCGAGGCCACCTATACCTATGACTACGCTGTCAACGGCGCCAAGTCGCCCTCGACCACCATCGCCAGGTCCCTGCGGGCCGACGGCCACACCTACAGCACGTCCACCAAGATCCTGGACGGGCTCGGCCGCACGGTGCAGACCCAGGGCGACCCGGCAGTCTCGGCCTACCACGGCCGGCTGATCACGGACTCGTTCTACGACTCGCAGGGGCGGGTCAACCGCACCTACGACAACTACTACGAGGACACCTCCGGCCCCAGCACCACCCGGTGGATCCCCGACGGCGCGATGGTGCCGCACCAGAACGTGGTCCAACTCGACGGCCTGGGGCGTTCGGTCAGTACGCAGTTCGTCGCCCTCGGCAAGGTGCAGACCACGACCACCACGGCGTACCCGGGGGCGGACCGGGTCGACGTGACGCCGCCGGCCGGCGCGACCGCCACCAGCACCGTCACCGACGCCCGCGGCCGCACCGCCCAGCTGTGGCAGTACCGGACGCCTACCGCGACCGGCAACCCGGCCGACGCTGACGTGTCCCGCTACACCTACACCCCGGGCGGCCAGCCGTCGACCAGGGCCGACGCGGCGGGCAACACGTGGAGCTACACGTACGACCAGCGCGGTCGGCAGGTGAAGGCGGACGACCCGGAGTCCGGCGTCTCGACCCGCGCCTACGATGCGGCGGGCCGGGTCGCGACCACCACGGATGCGCGCGGTCAGACCGTTGCCACCAGCTATGACCTGCTGGGGCGGAAGACCGGAACCTTCAACGGCACGGTGGACCCGGCGAACCAGCTGACCGGATTCACCTACGACATGGTCGCCAAGGGGCAGAGCGCGGCGTCCATCCGATACGTCGGCGGTGCGAAGGGCGCCGTGTACAGCAAGACCATCACCGCGCTGGACACCGCCTACCGCCCGACGAAGACCACCGTTTCCATCCCCGGCGACGAGATCGGCAAGGCCGGACAGCAGGCGACCTTCGACTACTCGGCCGCCTACAACCCGATCACCGGCGCCCTGGTCGCCGACGGGCGCGCCGCGGCGGGCGACCTGGCGCAGGAGTCGGTCAACTACAACTACGACATGTACGGCAAGCTCAACGACATGAGCGGGGCCGGCTACACCTATCTGCGGCAGGCGGACTGGGATGCCTACGGGCGTAACATCCGCACCACGATGAACCCGTGGGGTACGCAGATCGTCGCGACGAACACGTACGACGAGCCGACCGGGCGCGTGCTGACCCAGTACGTCGACAAGCAGACATCGAGCACCGGCACCGTCCAGAACACCACCTACGCGTACGACCCGGCGGGCCAGATCACCGCGATCCGGACGATCCCGAACAACACTCCGGCCGCGACCGACCTCCAGTGCTTCACCCACGACTACCTGGGCCGGCTGACCTCGGCCTGGTCGGACACGGGGAAGCTGAACCAGCCGACCCCGTCGCTCGCCGGTCAGGGCGCGTGCGCCAACGCGACGCCGACCAGCGGTGCGGTCGCCCCGGCGAAGACCACGGTGGGCGGGAGTGCGGCGTACTGGCAGGACTACACCTACGACGCGGTCGGCAACCGGACCAAGCTGGTCATGCACAACCCGACCGGCGACGTCTCGAAGGACCTGACGATCGACCAGGCCTTCCCGGCCCCGGGCACCCGCAACACGCCGACCACCGCGGCCGGCACGGGCGGCGGCACCGGCGGTCCGCACGCGCCGACGACGGTGAAGTCGACCTTCCCCAACAACGGCAGCACTCCCGGCGGCAACCAGTACGACGCGGCCGGGAACACCACGAAGACCGCCAACCCGGGCGCCAACAAGACGCTGGGCGCGGGCTTCGTGCTCAACCCCGGTGAGTCGGTGCGCTCCAACTCCGTCCAGCTGACCATGCAGACCGACGGCAACCTGGTGCTGACCTCGCTGCGCACCGGCCTGGTGACCTGGTCGACCAACACCGCGAACCACCCGGGTGCGTGGGCGACCATGCAGGACGACGGCAACTTCGTGGTCTACGACCCGCAGCGCGTGCCGCTCTGGTCCTCGCAGTCGTGGGTCGGGCCGAACAGCAAGTACTTCGCGGTCGTCCAGGACGACGGCAAGTTCATGGTGTACGCACCGGGTTGGGTGCCCAAGTGGGACTCCAAGACCTGGAACGCCGTGGACGCGGCCAACGGCGCGGAGCTGACCTGGGACGCCGAGGGCAAGCTCGCCTCGATGAAGCAGGGCAGTTCCACCACCGGCTACGTCTACGACGCGGACGGCAACCAGCTGATCCGCCGCAACCCGGGCAAGGTCACGGTCAACCTCGGCGGCGGGGACGAACTCGTCTACGACACCGGCAGCAAGACCAGCACCGGCACCCGCTACTACACCATGCCCGGCGGCGTCACCCTGGTCCGCCAGGGCCCGACCAAGCTCACCTACCAGTTCTCCGACCACCACAACACCGGCACGCTCTCCATCGATTCGGCCACCAGCACCGAGACCCGCCGCTGGACCGACCCGTTCGGCGTCCTGCGCGGCTCCGGCGCGGCCAACTCCTGGGCCGGCGACAAGGGCTTCGTCGGCGGCCTGAAGGACGACGCCACCGGCTTCACCAACCTCGGCGCCCGCCAGTACCAGCCGGGCACCGGCCGCTTCCTCAGCCCGGACCCGCTGATCCTCCCCGAGGACCCGCAGCAGTGGAACGCCTACGCCTACAGCAACAACAACCCGGTGGACAAGACCGACCCGACCGGCATGGCACTGGAGGAGTGCGCCAACGGGATGGCCAAGTGCTCCAACATGGGTACCAAGATCGAAGGCTTCGGGGAGAACTATCCGGCGATCGTCAAGCAGATCAAGGCCGAGGAGCCCATCCGCCAGTTCCGCTACCAGCTCTACCTGGAGGTCCAGAAAGCGCAGGAGATGATGAGGCTGGCCCGTAGGAACTACGGGCTTTCCGAACTGAAGAAGTACAACCAGAAGACCAAATACCCGTACACCTGGGATGAGAACGGGGAGCACCCGAAGGCAAAGAAGAAGGACGACCTGGTGGCGCCTGCCGAGTGGGACCTCTGCAAGACGCACCTGCTGGAATGCGGCCAGGCGGCTCTCATCAAATACACGGCGGACGACCTCAAGTACACGGAATATCCTGATGTCCCGAAGGGCAGGGACAGCGACGAGTCGAACGCGTTTCACCACGCCGTGTGGCAAGGGCTGCTCACGTACAACTTCGGGGAGCAGGCCGCGTGGGAGTGGGCTGATGCCCACGAGGCGTACGGCTCCAAGGATTCGCAGGAGGACCACATAGCCGACCTGATGAACAACGTGAAGGGCCGAGCGATCGGCCAGGCGGCCCGAGAGAAGTTCGGGCCGCCGGAGTTGGTGAGCTGGGACATCAGGCCATCGCCCGCGATGACCTACATCATCGATTCGGCTCGGGAATACCTGGCCTCCGGGAACTATGCCCGGAGAGGTGACTTCGACGACTGGGAAAAGGGCTGAGCCGACACGTTCGGATGCTGAGACGCGGCGGGGCGTCCTTTGTGGCGACCCCGCCGCGTCGCCGGTGAACATCTTGAGGAGGGGTGCGTGAAGGGACGGCGGTTTGTCCTGTGGAGTCTGCTCGGCGGGCTACTGGTTATGTGTGGGACAGGTTGGGCCGTATGGCTGGTGATCCGGCCGGATTGGCCTGACATGCCCGATCCGATCGGGCGGTGGACGGGCGGGACGGCTGTCGTCGAGCTGCTTCAGGAGGGAAAGCTGGGGTCCGCGCAGGTGCCGGCGTACGTGTGTAGCGGCTCCGCGGCGGACAAGGCGCAGCTGGTGGAGATCGAGGGGCATTGGCGGGAATCCTTCGTTGACGACGTGGGCCCCGGGTTTCATGTGGTGGCGAAGCGGAAGGGCGACGGGGGAGCCTGCGGCTTCTACTTGACGGCTCAGGAGAACGGGAAAGATCTCTGGCTGCTGAAGGAACCAGGAATCCTGATGACCAAGTCCTGATCAGCAGTCAGGCGCGCGTTGCTTCGGCCGAGTTCCTGGGGAGTGGAAATCCCGGCGAGGCCCGTCCGGAGGACGGGGGCACGTGCACGTGCCGGCTGATGAGAACGACGAACGGGAAAGGGGCCGGTCTTCGGTGGGGGAGGCGATTCGCGTGGTGGGACGTTCGACAGTGTTCCGGGTGCTCCTGGTGGGTCTGGCGTGTGCTGCCAGTGCGTGCAGCGGGGGTGGGGCCGGAGGGGTGGCGGGCAAGGGTGTCACGTCGGCGCCCGTGGTCCGGCCGGTGTTTGCGGAGAGCTCGAAGCAGGTGATCCTGCGGACGGCGAAGGAGAACGGGACGGCGCCGGCGGGTGATCGGTTCACGCTGGTCGAGTACGACGGCGGGTACGGGCCGGAGCTGATCTGGCAGGCGGAGCGGACCGGGGGTCTGTGCGCCGCGTCGGAGAGCGTCATGGCGGGTTGGTGCGAGACGGTGGAGGAGACCTCCGGGCGGCGGGTTCCCGGCGTCGGCGTCTTCGTGGACCCGGGGCTGCGCGAACGCGACGGGGAGGCGTCGTGGGTGGTGCGGGTGATGGCCAGCGGTGAGACGATCGACCGTCTGTCGTGCCAGGGAAGGGACTTCCCGGTCCGCCAGGTGTACGCGGTCGACCTGGCCGGGGCCCGGCGCACCGTCTACACCGCCTCGATCCCGAGGAATCTCCAGGGGTCGTACCGGGTGGCCGTCCAGCGGGACGGGAAGCCGGACGAGGATCGTCTCGACCTCGGCTTCGAGAAGGGCCGTGTCGTGCAGTGCTGAGGGGCCGGCCGCCCTCGGGCCCGCTGTACGGGCGGATTCTGCCTGGCCGACGCCGAACTTCTGTGATGAGGGCGGTACTTCATCAGTCGGCTACGGGTGGTCAAGGGATGGTGACCTCATGAAGCGCATGATGGTGAGTCGGCGGCGCGGGGCCGCGGCCGGGGCGC
This sequence comes from Kitasatospora sp. NPDC001225, assembly GCF_053597855.1. Classification (NCBI taxonomy): domain Bacteria; kingdom Bacillati; phylum Actinomycetota; class Actinomycetes; order Kitasatosporales; family Streptomycetaceae; genus Kitasatospora; species Kitasatospora sp. NPDC001225. Next base: position 9,013 of record NZ_JBSFJC010000122.1, on the reverse strand, counting down.
TGATGGCGGTTCCCGCCGCGTTGGTGCTTGCCACGGGCTGCGGAGCCGGCCCGAGGGCGGCAGTCGCCGAGCAGGGGGCGGACCGTTGGCCGACTGCCGTCGCCACGACTCCGGTGCAGGTGCGGACGGACCTCGAACCGCTGACGCGCCGTTTCCCGCAGCTGGGTTCGCTGTCGGCGGCGATGTGGGTCGGTCGGGTGCTGACGCAGAACTCCGTGACGTGGGTTCCCGGGCCGACCGACGTGAGTATGCAAGGGGTGGCACGGGTCGAGTCGGCGACGCTGGCGGAGATCACGGCGAACGGGACGTGGGAGGAGGTCTCCATCGGTTGCGGTGTCCCGGAGGAGATCGCCGCCGAGGTGGGTGACCCGACCGGGTGGCTCCACAGCAGGGCCTTCGACGAGTCGGTCACCCGGACCCAGTACTCGGGGAGCTTCTACTTTGACAAGCAGACTGGCCGGGTCTACTTCTGCGCGGTCAACCCGAAGATCAGGGAGGGGAGTTGAGCGTCTGCGGGCGGCCGTACCCCCGTGACGGCCGCCCGCCGTACCGGGCCTACGGGTGGTAGACGACCTCCGGGAAGGCCGTCGACGGTCCGTCGAGCAGGTTGCCGCAGTGCCGGCCCCGCAGGTGGAGGTCGAAGAAGGCGCGCGGGTAGGCCTGTTGGACGAGGACGCCGCGGTCGGGGTCGAGGGTGCCGACCTGGGACTGGATCTCCTGCTCGGTCATGCCGAGCAGCTTGCCCGCCTGCGGGATCAGCGTCATGTTGTCGCCGTAGGAGCTGTGGATGGCGCCGGTGGCCTGGACGTCGAGGCGCCAGCCGCGCAGGTGGCCCCAGAAGGTCTCGATGAACGGGCTGGTGGCCCGGGTGTAGCGGGCGGTCATCATCATGAACGGCCGGTCGATGTCGGTGGTGATGGCGGGGTTCGACTCCATCCGCCCGTCCAGGGTGAGCCCGGCGCGGATGCGCTGGTCGGCGACCATGGCGAGGCCGACGGCGGTGCCGCCCTTGGACCAGCCGAAGGCGCCCATGTTCCGCGCGTCCAGGTTGCCGAGCAGGCCGGTCGGCAGGGTGCGGCCGTCGACGTCGGGGTTGCGGCCGTTGGCGAGGTCGACGACGCGGTCGAGGAGGAAGAGCAGGTCGGCGGCGTAGTCCTTGGGGGCCAGCCCCGGGGCGACGCCGTCCCGGGTGACGACGGTGCCGTCGGGGAACTCGGTGAATCCGTCGTGGGTGTGGTCGACGGTGACGACGGCGAAGCCGTGGCTGGCCAACTCCTGGACCACGATGGTGTGGTCGGCGCGGTGGCTGCCCGCGCCGTGCGAGTAGACGATGACGGGCAGCGGCCGGCCGGCCCGGTGGACGGGGGCGCCCTGGTGGCCGGCGGTGAGCGGGGCGAGTGAGAGGGGGAGGGGGAAGCCGGCGTCGTCGAGGAAGGCCTTCAGGGCGCCGTCGGTCATCCAGGGGGCGAGCGGGTACGCGTCGGCGGCCGCGGCCCGGGCCGGGTACCAGACGGTGGCCATCAGCTCGCGGAACTTTCCGGGCCGGGCGTTCGGGTCGAGCCTGGCCTCGTCGCGCAGGTGCAGCGGCACCATGCCCACGGGGAAGGGGCCGGTGGGCGCGGGCAGGGTGAGGCGGCCGGGGGAGCCGGGGCCGGTGCCGGTGCCCGTGGAGGAAGCGGGGGTGGAGGCGGGGGCGGCCGAGGCGGCGTGGGCGAGGCCCAGCGGCGCGACGGCGCCCAGTGCGAGGGCGGCGCCGAGCATGCGGCGGCGGCTCGGTCCGGTGGGGCGGGCGGTCGGCGTGCTGTCCATCGGCGTGGTGCCCGTCGGCGTCGTGTCCATCGGCGTGGTGTCCATGCGCGGAACGCTGTCACGTGGGGCGCGGGGGCGGCATCGGCCTGTGGATTGATGATCTGTCATCTGGCATTGGCCCACGGGTTTACATCCCCGGGCTGATGCGGAACGGGCGTGCGCGGGATCTCGCGAAGGGCGGCCCCGAGGGCGTGCGGTCGACGTCTCGGCCCCCTCGGGTGCGGGAGGGGGCCGAGGGGGCCGAGGCGGATGGTGCCGAGAGGGATGGTGCCGTTGCCGATGTGCCTAGACGAAGTTCTTGTCGATCAGCATCTGCAGCACGTTGACGTGGAAGTCCGGGAAGTCCATCGGCACGATGCCGAACCGGGCGCGCTGCTGGGTGCGGGCGTTCAGGTACGGGTAGATGCTGCGGTCCATCAAGGTCTGAGAGCTGGTCTTGGGCCAGTAACCACCTGCGTACGAAAGGAAGTTGACGAACATCTTCGAGTAGCCCGGGTTGACGAACGCCTTGTCGAACTGGGCGACGATGCGCTGGCCCTTGGTCCCCAGGGGGTCGGTGCCGCCGGTCTGCCAGAGGTCCTGGGTGTCGAAGTAGCCGTTCTCGCCGCTGGACCAGTCGATCAGGCCCCACGGGTTGGTGAAGTCGGCGATCAGGACGACCTTCCCCCGGGCGGTGGCGAGGGTCGGCCAGCCGTAGAAGTGGAACAGGCCGCGGTAGCCGAGCCCGTCGAGGTAGTGGTTGATCCGCCGCATGAACTCGGTGTCGTCGAGCGCCTGGCCGCCGGCGCGCTCGTTGCGCAGGCGCATCAGGACGGTCTCGCCGGGGTGCGAGCGGAGGAAGGAGCGGCACTGGTCGAGCACGTCCTGGAGCCGGAGGTGCTGGTAGTTGTCCGAGTGGTAGATCCCGAGTTCGTCGGGCGCGCCCTGGAGGCCGTTGCAGCGGATGTCGAGGAAGCGGACGCCCTCGGTCAACTGCTGGGGGAGGCCCCAGTTCTGGGTGTGCGACCACTCGGTGCCGTAGGCGGGGTTCTCGCAGCAGGAGTCGTGGGTGCCGGGGATGGTGAGGTCCAGGAGGGAGGTGCTGCCGTTCAGGCGGCTCATCCAGCTGTCGGTCGGCAGCCCGCGCGGGGTGGTCGAGGAGGCGGCGGCAGAAGGGGAGGCCGAGGCGCTGCCCGGGAGGGCGAGGCCTCCGAGGGCGGCGGCGCCGAATCCCGCGCCCCAGCTGAGGAGTTCACGACGTGCGATGCCCATGGTGCGGCTCCTTGGGTCCAGTCGGTCCGGGTCGATCCGGGGTCGGTCCGGTCGGTCGTGCGAGGCGTGCGAGTGGTGCGCTTGTCATCTTGGAGCACGCGGCCACTGCTTTGGCAGGTTCACGACGCCGGCAATCCGGGGCCGGACGGCCCCGGCGGGGTGAAGATCGAAATGCGCGGACGGCCGCCGCCCGCCACGGTGGGACCGTGGCTGCGATCGTCGTCCTCTTCGAACTGGCCCCGGACCAGGCCCTCGGCCCCGAGGGCGTCGGGCCGGGCGTGGTCGCGGTGCACGCCGCCGGCCAGGACCCGGACGTCCCGGAGGACCCGCAGGCGCGCACCCTCTGCGGGCTGGACACCGCGCCGATGGAGCACGCCCACTACCGTCCCGCCCGGCCGGGCGAGCCGTGGTACCCGCCCGAGCTGGAGCAGCAGCGGTGCCGGCTCTGCGAGGCGGCGCTGCACCGGCTTTGAGGGCCCTGAGGATCAGGAGAACGTTCGAGCGGCCGGTCAGCGGGGCCGGTGGGCGATCGCGGCGAACATCGTCACCGACAGGTGGAACGCCCCGTGCCCGGCGGCCGCGTCGAGGTCGGCGTAGAGCCGGTCGCGCTGCTCCTCGGTGAGCAGGCCCCGGCCGACGGCCGCCGCGCCGAGACCGCGGAGGATCGGTCCGCCGACCGTGTGGGGGTCGTGCAGGAGGACGTCGGCGCCGAGGGTGTCGACGGTCAGCCCGGCCTCGACCAGCCAGCCCGCGAGGCTGCGCCCGGCCTCCGGCTGGGCGGCGGCGCCCTGGACGACGGCGGCCAGCGCGGGGCGGACGTCCGGGGCCACCGGGTGCAGCACGAAGGTCGACCAGTCGGTGTCCAGCAGCGCGACCCGGCCGCCCGGGCGCAGCACCCGGGCGATCTCGGCGACGGCCTTCGCCGGGTCGGTGAGGTGCTGGAGAACGCGCTCGCACCAGACCGCGTCCAGCTCGCCGTCGGGCAGCGGCAGCGCCTGCGCGTCGCCGTCCAGGAAGCGGGCCGGGCTGCCGGCCTCGGCGGCGCGCCGCTCGGCGACGGCCCGCAGGCCGGGGTGGGGTTCGACGCCGATCGCGCTTCCCGTGCTGCCGCCGGCCGCACCGCCCTCCGGGCTGACCGCCGCCGCGAGCACCCGGGTCTCCGAACCGGTGCCGGCGCCGACGTCCAGCGCGCGCTCGCCAGGGCGTACGGCGAGCCGCTCGTGCGCCCACGTGCGCAGGCGCCGTACCCCGGGGTTGGCGGCCTGGGCGTCCAGCGCGGCGACCAGCCGGTCGGTGTCCGCCGGGTCGGCGTTGGCGGCGTGGAAGGCCGAGGTGGGGTGCTGGTCGGTCATGGGCGCCACCCTAAACGGACATGACGGTCCATCGGCGACATCCCGTCCGCGCTCCTCGCGGCACGGCTCGTCCGGGACGGCGGTCCGCCCCCTGCCGACCGGCAGGGGCCCTGGTATGGCGGGTCCGGCCGGCTTTCCGCTCCTCGTGCCCGCCGCCGAGGGTCAGAGTTCCGGCAGTGCCTCGCCGGCGCGGGGTTCGCGGTGCTCGGTGAGCCAGAACAGGTAGCCGCGCAGGTAGGCCTCCAGCCCGTCGTCCAGGTAGGCGGCGTACTGGCGCAGGGCGTCCGGTTCGTTGCGGCTGTCGTCGCCCAGCCGCAGTTCGTCGGCGATCCAGGCGCGGACCTCGTCCCGGCGGGCCCACCAGTCGCGTACCGCCTGTGGGGTCCAGTGCAGGTCGCCGTCCCAGGCGTAGCCGCCCAGGGGCTCGTCGTGGGCGATCTCGACCAGGGCGGCCACTTCACGCGGGTTGACGGGCTGGCGGTGGACGAACTCGCAGTGCCTGTCGTCGGAGAGCACGTGTTCGGGGAGGTAGTACGGCCCGTTCAGCCCGCTGTCGGTCTCGCCGGCGTAGAACGGGCCGGGTACGTTCAGCCTCCCGCGCTGCTCCCAGCGACCGTAGCCCACCGAGTCGGTCATCTCCCGGGCAGCCGGCAGCGGGTCCCAGTAGGCGAGCTCCTGCCACGGCCCCTCCACCGGGTGGAGGAGTAGCCGCCCGCGCATCCGTACTGCCGACTGCCGCAGCGCCGCCTCGTGCGAGAGCTCCTGCCCCCGGTTCAGCGACCGGATCCACCGGCCGATCACCCCGCCCACCTGCGTCTTTCTCATGCGGCCCAGCCTAGGACCTGCCTTCGGGCGCGCGTCGTTCGCCTGGGGGCGGGGGAGTGCCGGCCCGTGGACGGGGCGTTCGCCTGAGCGGGCTCGCGGGCCCTCGGAACCGCTCAGGCGAAGCCGGCCTCGGTGAAGCGGCAGCCGCCGCGCTCGGCGCCGGACAGGACCGGGGTCGAGGTGAGCCGCGGGGTCTCGCGGACGTACTGGCGGAAGCCGGAGGCGCGGAACTTCAGGTCGAAGGAGTGGCCCTCGATGTGCCAGTGCGGCGAGTCCTGCTTGTCGTCGTCCGGTGCCAGCCGGTGCAGGTCGGCGATCTCCAGCTCCGGGGCCATGCCCTCGAAGCCGAAGTCGCCCTGGAGGTCCCAGACCTCTTCGAAGGCGAGGGTCGCGGGGGCGACCCAGAAGGAGAAGTTCCGCGCGGGCCGGACGGGGTGGACCCACTGGACGATGTAGTCGAGGTCGAGGAGGAGGCGCGGCAGGAAGTCGTCGGTCTGCTGCACGTACAGGCCGTGGACGGTGGCGTCGTGCCAGCCCATTTCCTCGAAGTCGGCGTCGCTCCAGACGCTTTTCGAGAGGCCTGATTCCTGGTGACCGCCGCTGTTCATGGTCGTCATCCAATCAGGCCCGGTGCACGGGAAGTCGGCCGGGCCGACTTCCCGCGCATGCCGACTTCCCGCGCACGCCGGCTCAGGTGGACGCCTCGCCGGTGGCGGTGCCCGTGCAGCAGGCCTCGGGGGCGCCGGCGGCGCTCTTGCCGAGGGTGTCGGCGTCGGCCTTGACCACGTAGACCTCCCAGGGCTCCTTGCCGGGGGCGGTCACCCAGACCTTGTCCTGGACGGCGTAGCAGCAGGAGGTGTCGTTCTCCTCGAAGGCGGCGAGGCCGGCGTCCCGGAGGCGGGTGGTGGCGGCGGTGACCTGCTCGGTGGAGGCGACCTCGACGCCGAGGTGGTCCAGGCGGGTGTCCTCGCCCGGCTCGCCCTCGATGAGGACGAGCTTCAGCGGGGGCTCGGTGATGGCGAAGTTCGCGTAGCCGGGGCGGCGCTTGGCGGGCTCGGTGCCGAAGAGCTTGGCGTAGAAGGCGATGGAGCCTTCGAGGTCGGCGACGCGCAGGGCGAGCTGGACACGGGACATGGTGGCCTCCAACAGGCTGGATCGAGCCTGGATCGATATCCGTCGATGCAAGCTTGCGGACTGGATCGGCGTTCGTCAATATAGAAGCATGTCGAAACAGGAACTCCGAGTGCTGGGCCAGGACGACGGCGCGGACGGCTGCTGCCCCGGGCTGCTGAGCGCTCCGCTGGACGAAGGGCAGGCCGCCGAACTGGCGCCGCTGTTCAAGGCCCTGGGCGATCCGGTGCGGCTGCGGCTGCTGTCGATGATCGCCTCCGGCGCCGGCGGCGAGGTGTGCGTCTGCGACCTGACCCCGGCCTTCGACCTGTCCCAGCCGACGATCTCCCACCACCTGAAGCTGCTGCGGCAGGCCGGGCTGATCGACTCCGAGCGCCGGGGCACCTGGGTGTACTACCGGCTGGTTCCCGAGACCACCGACCGCCTCGCGGGCGTCCTCACCCGCCCGGCGCCGCTCGGAGCCGGCCCGGCGTCGCTCGGAGCCGCCGAGTGAGCGCCGCAACCGGGGCGCCCGCCCCCGCCCCCGTCGCCGGCCGGCTGTCGTTCGTCGACCGCTACCTCGCGCTCTGGATCCTCGCCGCGATGGCCCTCGGCATCGGCCTCGGCCGGCTCGTCCCGAGCCTGGGCGACGCGCTCGCGAAGGTGACGGTCACCGGCGTCTCGCTGCCGATCGCGCTCGGCCTGCTGGTGATGATGTACCCGGTGCTCGCCAAGGTCCGCTACGACCGGCTGGACACCGTCACCCGGAACCGCCGGCTGCTGATCCCCTCCCTGGTGCTCAACTGGCTGGTCGGGCCCGCCGTGATGTTCGCGCTCGCCTGGCTGCTGCTGCCCGACCTGCCGGAGTACCGCACCGGGCTGATCATCGTCGGCCTCGCCCGCTGCATCGCCATGGTGATCATCTGGAACGACCTGGCCTGCGGCGACCGGGAGGCCGCCGCCGTGCTCGTCGCCCTGAACTCCGTCTTCCAGGTGGTCGCGTTCGGCGCGCTGGGCTGGTTCTACCTGTCCGTGCTGCCCGGGTGGCTCGGCCTGGAACAGGCGGCGCTCGACGTGTCGGCCTGGGAGATCGCCCGCAGCGTGCTGATCTTCCTCGGCATCCCGCTCGCCGCCGGCTACCTCACCCGCCGCCTGGGCGAGAAGGCCCGCGGCCGCACCTGGTACGAGACCGGGCTGCTGCCGCGGATCGGCCCGTTCGCGCTGTACGGGCTGTTGTTCACGATCGTCGTCCTGTTCGCGCTCCAGGGCCGTGCGATCACCTCGCAGCCCCTCGACGTCGCCCGGATCGCGCTGCCGCTGCTGGTGTACTTCGCCGTCATGTGGGCCGGTTCCCTGGCGCTGGGCCGCGCGGTGGGCCTGGACCACCCGCGCGCCACCACCCTGGCGTTCACCGCCGCGGGCAACAACTTCGAACTGGCCATCGCCGTCGCCATCGCCACCTTCGGCGCCACCAGCGGCCAGGCCCTCGCCGGAGTCGTCGGGCCGCTGATCGAGGTGCCGGTGCTCATCGGCCTCGTCCACGTGGCCCTCGCCGCCCGCCGCTACTTCCCCCAGCCCGCCACCGCCGTCGAAGGGTCCGCCCGTGTCTGAGCCTCAGCCGCCCGTGCCCGCAGCCGTGTTGCCGTCCGGGCCGTCCAAGCCGTCCGTGCTGTTCGTCTGCGTGCACAACGCCGGCCGTTCCCAGATGGCCGCCGCCTTCCTGAGCCACCTCGGCGGCGACCGGGTCGAGGTCCGCTCGGCCGGCTCCGCGCCCGCCGACACCGTCAACCCGGCCGTGGTCCGGGCGATGGCCGAGGTGGGGATCGACCTCTCCGCCGAGACGCCCAAGGTCCTCACCGTCGAGGCGGTCCGGGCCTCGGACGTGGTGATCACCATGGGCTGCGGCGACGCCTGCCCGTACTTCCCCGGAAAGCGCTACCTGGACTGGCAGTTGGCGGACCCGGCCGGCCAGGGCGTCGGCGCCGTGCGCCCGATCCGCGATGAGATCGAGCGGCGGGTCCGCGGTCTGCTCGCCGAACTGGGCGTGGGGGCGGGGGCGTGAACGGGGACGTGACCGTCGTCGCGATGACGGCGGCGCACGCCGAACAGGTCCTGGCGATCTACCGGTTCGGGATCGACGGCGGCGACGCCACCTTCGAGACCGCCGCGCCGAGCTGGGAGGCGTTCGACGCCGCGCGACTGGCCGAGCACCGTCTCGTCGCCCTCGACGGACACGGAGACGGGGACGGGGACGGCCGGGTGCTCGGCTGGGCCGCGGTGGCCCGGGTGTCGGACCGGTGCGCGTACGCGGGTGTGGTCGAACACTCCGTCTACGTCCACCCCGAAGCGCGGGGGCGTGGCGTGGGCGCCGCGTTGCTGGAGGCGCTGATCGCCTCCACCGAGCGGGCCGGGATCTGGACGATCCAGTCGGGGATCTTCCCTGAGAACACGGCCAGTCTCGCGCTGCACGCCAGAGCCGGGTTCCGGGTCGTCGGGACGCGGGAGCGCATCGGCCGGCGCGACGGCCGGTGGCGCGACGTGGTCCTCCTCGAACGCCGCAGTCCTACGGTCGGTTGAGCACATCGCCGACCGAATCGCCGTCCGAAGAGCCGTCCGGCGGGTGGTGCGGAGTGGGAAGTCGAGGTGTGGGTCAACAACCAACACCC
>NZ_JBSFJC010000121.1:0-24753 GCF_053597855.1 Kitasatospora sp. NPDC001225 | reverse complement strand
CAAAACCGCTAATTTAGATAGGAGACAGCTAAACAACCGGCGGATACTCCGACCGGCGCGCGCGCCTGCGCCGCGGGTGCCGCCCTCCCGGGCGCCCGGTGCGTCCGAGGCCTCGGACGCACCGGAGGTGTCCGTGCCGGTCGGATAGGCGGTGGAGTCGGCGCTCCCGGGGACGGAGCCCTGGAGTTCGGCGAGGTCCGCGCTGACGGAGGCGAGCAGTTCCTGCATCTGCTCCAGCAGGCTCTTGGGGGTGGCGGGTCCGGCCGAGGTGCCGTCGGCCGAGCCCGTCGGGCTGCTCGGGAACTGCGGCGTGGCAGATGGTTCGGACATTGCGGGACCTCTTCGGATCGGTGGTGCGGTGTAGGGCGGCCGACGGTGGCTCGGACCGCACGGCGGGAGGCGGCAGTGCCCGCTACCGGGGCACCCACCCCCGCCGTAGCACCCAACGAACCGGTCCGGATGCCGTCACCCGGACACCACCCGATGCGGTCCAACTCCGCTGTGCGGTAAGCCTCCCGGGTGAGCCGGGGTTGCCGTCGCGGCGCCGCCTCGGCTAGGCGCGGCGCGGCCCGGGGAGCCTGAGCGGCGCGGACGGTGCGGGTGGACCGGGCGGCGCGGAGCGGGGGCGTGAGCGGCGATGCGGAGCGCGGCACGGTCGAGCGCGCCCGGAAAGGAGCCGGGGATGTTTCGGAGACGAACCGGAGACTGGCCGGGGGAGAACCCACCCCTTGCCACTCTCAACGTATAGCGCATGGGGGGTCTTGCGGCAAGGCCCCCGTGGTGGCGCACAATCGCAGGCCTCAGATCGGAGCTGATGCCATGAACAGCCGCACCACCAGCGCGTTCGACCTTCCCGCCCGCCTCGTCGCCAAGGCCGACCCGGCGCTGATCGGCGAGGACGAGCGGCACTTCGCGGCCGTCGCGGAGAGCCTGGAGCAGTCGATCGCGGAGCTGTCCGACCGCCTCGACGCGCTGCGCCGCGCGCCGGGCGGCCTCGGCCGGGAGGCGATGGACCGGGACATCGAGGTGCACAAGCTGACCGGTCGGCTGCGCGCCCTGCGCCGCTTCGGCCTGGACCTGTGCCTCGGGCGGGTCGTCCACGCGGACGACCCGGAGCCGGTGTACATCGGGCGGCTCGGCCTCACCGACAGTGAGGGGCGCCGACTGCTGGTCGACTGGCGCTCGCCCGCTGCCGAGCCGTTCTTCGGGGCCACCCACGCCGACCCGATGGGCCTGGTGAGCCGGCGCCGGTACCGCTGGACCGGCGGCCGGATCGGCGACTACTGGGACGAGGTGTTCAGCGCCGAGGCCCTGGAGGGGCACGCCGCGTTGGACGACCAGTCCGCGTTCATCGCGAGCCTGGGCGGCAACCGGTCGGCCCGGATGCGGGACGTGCTGGCCACCATCCAGGCCGACCAGGACGCGATCATCCGGGCGGGGTCCCGGGGCGCCCTGGTGGTGGACGGCGGCCCGGGCACCGGGAAGACGGTCGTCGCGCTGCACCGCTCCGCGTACCTGCTCTACTCCGACCCCCGGCTCGGCCACCGGCGCGGCGGCGTGCTGTTCGTCGGCCCGCACCAGCCCTACCTGGCCTACGTCGCCGACGTCCTGCCCAGCCTCGGTGAGGAGGGGGTGCGCACCTGCACCGTGCGGGACCTCGTCGCCGAGGGGGCGAAGGCCGGGTCCGAGAGCGACCCCGAGACGGCCCGCCTGAAGTCCTCGGCCGACATGGTGGGGGCGATCGAGAAGGCCGTCCGGTTCTACGAGGAGCCGCCCGCCGAGGGGATGGAGGTCACCACCCACTGGGCCGACCTCTGGCTGAGCGCCGAGGACTGGTCCGACGCGTTCGACGCGCCGGACCCGGGCACCCCGCACAACGAGGCCCGCGAGCAGATCTGGGAGGAGCTGGCCACGATCCTGATGGACAAGCTGGACGAGGACGCGGGGGCCTCGCCCGAGCTGTTCGGCCGGTCGCTGCGGCAGGACCGGGAGCTGGCCGAGACGCTCAACCGGGCCTGGCCGCTGATCGACGCGGCCGACCTGGTCGGCGACCTCTGGTCGGTGCCCGCCTACCTGCGGATGTGCGCGCCCTGGCTCGCCCCCGAGGAGGTCCGCAGGCTCCAGCGCAAGGACGCGCCCCAGGCCTGGACGGTGTCCGACCTGCCGCTGCTGGACGCGGCCCGGCAGCGGCTCGGCGATCCGGAGGCGGACCGGCGCCGGCGCCGTCGGGAGGCCGCGGCCGCCGCCGAGCGCGCGCGGATGGCCGACGTCATCGGCGACCTGCTGCAGGCCGACGACGACGGCGAGGGCGCGGTGACGATGCTGCGCGGGCGCGACCTCCAGGACACCCTGGTCGACGAGACGGCCCTGCCCGGTGCCGACCCGGAGCCGCTCGCCGGGCCGTTCGCGCACATCGTGGTGGACGAGGCCCAGGAGCTGACCGACGCGGAGTGGCAGATGCTGCTGCTGCGCTGCCCGTCCCGGAGCTTCACCATCGTCGGGGACCGGGCGCAGGCCAGGCACGGGTTCACGGAGTCCTGGCAGGAGCGGCTGGAGCGGATCGGGCTCGACCGGAGCACGGTGGCCTCGCTGAGCATCAACTACCGGACGCCGGAGGAGGTCATGGCCGAGGCCGAGCCCGCGATCCGGGCCGCGCTGCCGGACGCCAACGTGCCGACCTCCGTCCGCAGCAGCGGCATCCCCGTCGTGCACGGGTCGGTGGCGGAGCTGGACGCCGTCCTGGACGGCTGGCTCGCCGAGCACGCCGAGGGGGTCGCCTGCGTGATCGGTGCCCCCGGCTTCGAGGCGCGGCCGCGGGTCCGGTCGCTGACCCCGGAGCTGTCCAAGGGGCTGGAGTTCGACCTGGTCGTGCTGGTCGACCCGGAGGCGTTCGGCGGGGGTGTCGAGGGGGCGGTCGACCGCTACGTCGCGATGACCAGGGCCACCCAGCGGCTGGTGGTCCTCAGGAGCGTGTGAAGCGTCAAGCGTCGGAAGAGACGGCGAAGAGACGGCGAAGGGAGCGGGGTGCGGACGGAGGGAGCGGAGGGGCTGGAACGCGCGTCGCCCGGTCGGGTGACGCAGGTGTCGGGTGACGGCGTCGGGAGGCCAGACTGGGGCGATGGACGAGGAGGAACCGCTGGCGTCGTGGGCGGCCAGGCGGGAGCAACGGCTGCGGCCGGTCGGGCAGTTGCGGGTCGTACGGCTCACGGTCGGGCGGCAGCGGGGCGCCCATGTGCTGCCGGGCGAACCGAGGCTGATCGTGCGCTGGGACGGCTACCAGTGGCTGCCGGAGACGGTGGCCGAGGACTACGCCACCGCCCAGCGGATCCTGTACGGGGCCGAGGGCGCGGGAGCGCCGCGGCCCGGGCGCCAGGCGCGGCGGCCGGGGAAGGCACCGGGGCGCCACCGCAAGCCCTGAAGCCCGCGCGGGCCCGGGCCGCGACCCGGACGTCGGGCTGTAACGGGACCCCGGGCGGTAACCGGCCCCCGAGAGGCGACCGGCCCCCGAGAAGCGGGCGGGGTCCGGCGCCACCCGGGCGCCGGACCCCAACGGCCTCCGACCGGAGGTCAGTTGTGGGCGTGCAGGTCGGCGTTCAGGCCGCCCCAGGAGCCGGAGCGGGCGATGACCTCGACCGCGCCGCTCTGCGAGTTGCGACGGAACAGCAGGTTGTCCTGGCCGGACAACTCGACGGCCTTGGCCACCGTGCCGTCCGGGGTGGTGACCCGGGTGCCGGCGGTCACGTACAGGCCGGCCTCGACCACGCAGTCGCTGCCGAGCGAGATGCCGATGCCCGCGTTGGCGCCGAGCAGGCAGCGCTCGCCGACCGAGACGACCTGCTTGCCGCCGCCGGACAGGGTGCCCATGATCGAGGCGCCGCCGCCGATGTCGCTGTGGTCGCCGACGACGACGCCCGCGCTGATCCGGCCCTCGACCATGGAGGTGCCCAGCGTGCCGGCGTTGAAGTTGACGAAGCCCTCGTGCATCACGGTGGTGCCGACGGCCAGGTGGGCGCCGAGCCGGACGCGGTCGGCGTGGGCGATGCGCACACCGGTCGGGGCGACGTAGTCGGTCATCCGCGGGAACTTGTCGATCCCGTAGACGGCCAGCTGGCCGCCCTGGGCGCGCACGGCGAGCCGGGCCTGCTCGACCTTGTCCACCGGGACGGGGCCGATGCTGGTCCAGGCGACGTTGGCCAGCAGGCCGAAGACGCCGTCCAGGTTCTGGCCGTGCGGCTTGACCAGGCGGTGGCTGAGCAGGTGCAGGCGCAGGTACACGTCGTGGGTGTCGAGCGGCTTCTCGTCCAGCGAGGCGATGGTGGTGCGCACGGCGACCACCTCGACGCCGCGGCGGGCGTCGACGCGCAGCGCCTCGGCCGCGCCGGCGCCGAGCTCGGCCTCGGCCTGCTCGGCGGTCAGACGGACGGTGCCGGCCGGGCCGGGCTCAGCGGCCAGCACGGGGGCGGGGAACCAGGTGTCGAGGACGGTGCCGTCGGCGGCGATGGTGGCCAGACCGGTGGCCACGGCGCCGTTCGCCGGGGAGGTGGATTCGAGCGAGGTGGATTCAGCAGTCACACCGTGCACGTTAACCAATGCGGGGCCCCGGTGCCGAACACGCCCACCGGGCGGACGCGCCCGGCGAAGGCGCCGGTCGGCGGCCCGCGGGACGGGAAAACCCGGTGCCCGGCGTTCGGGCGCTGGGCAATACTTCAGCGGGTGTTCATGTCGATCTCCACCACCGGCAGCGCCGAGGACCCGGCCACGGACCTCGGGTTCCTGCTGCACAAGCACCCCGACAAGGTCCAGCGGTTCACCACGTCGCACGGTGAGGCCCACGTCTTCTACCCCGAGGCGGGGGACGAGGTCTGCACGGCGGCGCTGCTGCTGGACGTCGACCCGATCGCGCTGGTCCGCAAGGGCCGGGGCGACGGCAGGGGGCGCGGCGGCTCGCCCGACTTCGCGCTCGCCCAGTACGTCAACGACCGCCCGTACGCCGCCTCCTCGCTGCTCGCGGTGGCGCTGCGGACGGTGTTCCGGTCCGCGATGAAGGGCGACTGCCCGGCCCGGCCCGAACTGCCCGGGCGGGCCCGCCCGCTGCGGATCGAGCTGCCCGCCGTGCCCGCGAACGGTGCGGGCGAGGGCGGCGGCCCGGCCCTGGTGGTCCGGCTGTTCGAGCCGCTGGGCTGGCGGGTCGAGGCGACGGCGGTCCCGCTGGACGAGTCGTTCCCCGAGTGGGGCGAGTCCCGCTACGTCCGGATCGCCCTCTCCTCCGGGACGGTCCGGCTCGCCGACGCGCTCCAGCAGCTGTACGTGCTGCTGCCGGTGCTGGACGGCGCCAAGCACTACTGGGTCGCCCCGGACGAGGTGGACAAGCTGCTCGCGGCCGGTCAGGGCTGGCTGGCGGCCCACCCCGAGCGCGCCCTGATCACCCGCCGCTACCTGGCCCGGCGCTGGTCGCTGACCCGCGCCGCGATGGAGCGCCTGGAGCTGGCCCGGCTGGCGGAGGCCGACGACCGCGAGGTCGAGGAGATCGACAACGCGGTCGACGACCGGTCCGAGGAGGAGGCGCGGGACGATCCGGAGCCCCGGCAGCCCTCGCTCGCCGAGCAGCGCCGCACCGCGATCCTCGCCGCGCTGCGCGAGACCGGTGCCGCCCGCGTCGCCGATCTCGGCTGCGGCCAGGGCGAGTTGATCGGCGAACTGCTCAAGGACGCCCGGTTCACCGGAATCCTCGGCGTGGACGTCTCCGCCCGGGCGCTGCGGTCGGCGGGGCGCAGGCTGGGCCTGGAGCGGATGCCGGAGCGTCAGGCGGCCCGGGTGACGCTGGCGCAGGGAGCGCTCACCTACACCGACGCCCGGCTCAAGGGCTTCGACGCGGCGGTGCTGTGCGAGGTGATCGAGCACCTGGACCTGCCGCGGCTGCCCGCGCTGGAGTACGCGGTGTTCGGCGCCGCCCGGCCGAGGGCGGTCGTGGTCACCACGCCGAACGCCGAGTACAACGTCCGCTGGGAGAGCCTGCCGGCGGGCGCCGTCCGGCACGCCGACCACCGCTTCGAGTGGTCCCGGGCCGAGTTCCGGGCCTGGGCCGGGAAGGTCGCGGCCGCGTACGGCTACACCGTGGAGCTGCGCCCGGTCGGCCCGGAGGACGAGGAGGTCGGCGCCCCGACCCAGCTGGCCCTGTTCACCACGATGCCGACGCCCGTGACCACCACGACCCCGGGATCCACCACGGCCGCGGCACCCACCGCGACCACCGTGCCCATCACGACCGCGACGCCCGAAGGAGGCGAGCCCCGATGACCGATGACCCGACCGACACCCCCGGCGAGAGCCGGGACCAGGACCGCGCGGAGAGCACCGCCCCCCGCCGCCTCCCCGTCACCGACGTCTCCCTCGTCGTCCTGGTTGGCACCAGCGGCGCGGGCAAGTCCACCTTCGCCCGCCGCCACTTCCTGCCCACCCAGGTGGTCTCCTCCGACTTCTGCCGCGGCCTGGTCGCCGACGACGAGAACGACCAGTCCGCCTCCGCCGAGGCCTTCGACGTCCTGTACTACATCGTCGGCAAGCGCCTGGCGGCTGGCCGGCTGACCGTCGTGGACGCCACCAACGTCCAGCCCGAGGCCCGCCGCCGGCTGGTCGAGATCGCCCGCGAGCACGACGTGCTGCCGATCGCGATCGTCCTGGACGTCCCGCCGGGGGTGTGCGCCGAGCGCAACCGCTCCCGCCCGGACCGGCAGTTGCCGGCCCATGTGGTCCCCCGCCAGCACCGGGAGCTGCGCCGCTCCCTCCGGGGGCTGGAGCGCGAGGGCTTCCGCAAGGTGCACGTCCTGCGCGGCGAGGCCGAGGTGGCGGCCGCCGGGATCGAGCTGGAGAAGCGCTACAACGACCTGCGCCACCTCACCGGCCCGTTCGACATCGTCGGCGACATCCACGGCTGCCGCTCCGAGCTGGAGACCCTGCTGACCCGGCTCGGCTACACCCTGACCCGGGACGCCGGGGGCCGCCCGGTGGACGCCGTGCACCCGGCGGGCCGCACCGCCGTCTTCGTCGGCGACCTGGTCGACCGCGGCCCCGACACCCCGGGCGTGCTGCGCCTGGTGATGGGCATGGTGGCGGCCGGCCACGCGCTCTGCGTGCCGGGCAACCACGAGAACAAGCTCGGCCGGGCGATGGACGGCAAGAAGGTCAACGTCGCCTACGGCCTCCAGGAGTCGCTGGACCAGCTGGCGGGGGAGAGCGAGGAGTTCCGGGCCGAGGTCCGAGCGTTCATGCGCGGCCTGGTCAGCCACTACCTGCTGGACGGCGGCGCCCTGGTGGTCTGCCACGCAGGCCTGCCGGAGCGGTACCACGGCCGCAACTCCGGCCGGGTCCGCTCGCACGCGCTGTACGGGGAGACCACCGGCGAGACCGACGAGTACGGCCTGCCGGTGCGCTACCCGTGGGCGGAGGAGTACCGGGGCCGGGCGCTGGTGGTCTACGGCCACACCCCGGTGCCGGCCGCGAGCTTCGTCAACAACACCGTCTGCCTGGACACCGGCTGCGTCTTCGGCGGCAGCCTGACCGCGCTGCGCTATCCGGAGCGCGAGCTGGTGGGCGTCGAGGCCGAGCGCGAGTGGTACGCCCCGGTGCGCCCGCTGATCACCGACGCGCCGGGCGCCCGCGAGGGCCGTCCGCTGGACCTCGGCGACGTGGCCGGGCGCCGGACCGTCGAGACCGGGCTGCACGGGCGGGTGGCCGTCCGGGAGGAGAACGCGGCCGCCGCGCTGGAGGTGATGAGCCGCTTCGCGCTGGACCCGCGGCTGCTCGCCTACCTGCCGCCGACCATGGCACCGAGCGCCACGTCCCGCCGGGACGGCTACCTGGAGCACCCGGAGGAGGCCTTCCTCGGCTACCGGGCGGACGGCGTGCGGCACCTGGTCTGCGAGGAGAAGCACATGGGCTCCCGCGCGGTGCTGCTGGTGGCCCGGGACGGGGCCGCGCTGGAGCGCCGCTTCGGCGTGGCCGGCCCCGGCGCGGTCTGGACCCGGACCGGCCGCGCCTTCCTCGCCGACGAGGAGCTGACCGGCGCCGTGCTCGACCGGGTCCGGGCGGCCGCCGAGCGCGCCGGGCTGTTCGAGGAGCTGGCCACCGACTGGCTGCTGCTGGACGCCGAGCTGATGCCCTGGTCGCTGAAGGCGGTGGAGCTGCTGCGCCGCCAGTACGCGGCGGTCGGCGCGGCGGCGGGCGCCGCCCTGCCGGAGGTGCTGTCCGCGCTGGAGCGGGCGGCCGGGCGCGGCCTGGACCTGGCCCGGCTGACCGACCGCCAGCGGCAGCGCGCGGCCGACGCGCGGGCGTTCACCGAGGCGTACCGGCGCTACTGCTGGCCGACCGAGGGCCTGTCGGGCATCCGGCTCGCGCCGTTCCAGCTGCTCGCGGCCGAGGGGGCGAACCTCGCGGTGCGCCCGCACGACGAGCACCTGGCCTGGATCGACCGCCTGGCCGCCGCCGACGAGGCCGACGAGGCCGACGGGATCGACACCGCCGGCCCGGCCGGGGGGACCGGCACGGAGGAGCCGGAGCGCCGCGAGGGGCCCCTGCTCCAGCGCACCCGTCGGATCCTGGTGGACACCGAGGACGAGGCCTCGATGGCCGCCGCCACCGCCTGGTGGGAGGAGCTGACCGAGGCGGGCGGCGAGGGCATGGTGGTGAAGCCGCTGGTCTCGCCGGTGCGCACGGCGCGCGGCAAGGGCCGGCCGGGTGGCCTGGTGCAGCCCGGGGTGAAGGTGCGCGGCCGGGAGTACCTGCGGATCGTCTACGGACCGGACTACACCGAGCACCTCGACCGGCTGCGCCTGCGCGCGCTGGGCCACAAGCGCTCGCTGGCGCTGCGCGAGTACGCGCTGGGCCTGGAGGCGCTGGACCGGCTGGCGGCGGGGGAGCCGCTGTGGCGGGTGCACGAGCCGGTCTTCGCGGTGCTCGCGCTGGAGTCGGAGCCGGTCGACCCGCGGCTGTGACGGCGGCGGAGGCGGAGGAGGGGAGCCCACGGAGCCCACGAGGAGGGGGCCCACGGAACCGACGGAGCCCCCGTGGGCGCTCCTCCTCCGCCCAGCCTCCGTATATAAATTCCGAGTATCGTATAGACTTGCCGCTTTCCGCAGTCCGTCAGTCCCGTCACCCCAGGAGCCCGGCATGGCCTTCAACCTCCGGAACAGGCACTTCCTCAAGGAGCTCGACTTCACGCCCCAGGAGTTCCGCTTCCTGGTGGACCTCGCCGCCACGCTCAAGGCGGCGAAGTACGCGGGCACCGAGCAGCCCCGGCTGCGCGGCAAGAACATCGCGCTGATCTTCGAGAAGACCTCCACCCGCACCCGCTGCGCCTTCGAGGTCGCCGCCCACGACCAGGGCGCCACCACCACCTACCTGGACCCGGCGGGCTCGCAGATCGGCCACAAGGAGTCCGTCAGGGACACCGCTCGGGTGCTCGGCCGGATGTTCGACGGCATCGAGTACCGCGGCCACGGCCAGGAGATCGTCGAGGAGCTGGCCGAGTTCGCCGGCGTCCCGGTCTGGAACGGCCTGACCGACGAGTGGCACCCCACCCAGATGCTGGCCGACGTGCTCACCGTCACCGAGCACACCGCCAAGCCGCTGCCGGAGGTCGCGCTCGCCTACCTCGGCGACGCCCGCTCCAACATGGGCAACTCGCTGCTGATCACCGGCGCCCTGCTCGGCATGGACATCCGGATCGTCGCCCCGCGCGCGCTCTGGCCGACCGAGGAGGTGCAGGAGTCGGCGAAGGCCCTGGCCGGGACGACCGGCGCCCGGATCACCCTGACCGAGGACGTGGCCGAGGGCGTGGCCGGCGCCGACTTCCTCTACACCGACGTCTGGGTCTCGATGGGCGAGCCCAAGGAGGTCTGGGCCGAGCGGATCGAGCTGCTCAAGCCGTACCAGGTCTCCATGGACACCGTCCGGGCCACCGGCAACCCGGACGTGAAGTTCCTGCACTGCCTGCCGGCCTTCCACGACCTCGGCACGGCGGTCGGGCGGCAGATGCACGAGGCGACCGGCATGACCGAGCTGGAGTGCACTGACGAGCTGTTCGAGTCGGCCCACTCCATCGTGTTCGACCAGGCCGAGAACCGGCTGCACACCATCAAGGCGGTGCTGGTCGCCACCCTCGGCTCCTGAAGCACCGGCTCCTGGGTGCCCGCTCCTGGGGCCCGCCCCGGCGGCCGCGCGGCTCAGCCGTCCAGCCTCACGCAGGCCACCCGGTCGCCCGCCGCGTGCGGGCCGGCCGGGGTGCCCGCGTGCAGCACCAGCGAGCGCGCCTCGCCCGGTCGCGGCTGCCAGCCCACCACGGTGGTGGCGCTGCCCCGGCCCCGCCCGTCGGTGCGCAGCGCCAGTCGCAGCTCGTTGCGCTCGTTGGCGTACGCCGGGTCGGTGGACGGCTGCACCGGGTCGACCTCGTCCTGGTAGTGCGGCCCCGAGGAGGCCGGGTCGGCCCCGCAGCGGCCGGTGTGCAGGTGTGCGGGAAACTCGTGGCCGGGGGCGAGTCCGGAGGCCTTCAGGGTGAGCACCGTCCGCCCGGGTACCGAGCGGTCGGTGACGATCCGGACGTGGGCGCCGTACGGCACCAGGTCGCTCGCGTAGCTGATCGCCGCCGGGGGGACGAAGGCGGTGGCCGGGTCGAAGTCGGCCTCGACGACCGAGACCGGTGAGGCGGCGGGGGCGAGCAGGGCCAGCGGCAGCAGGGCGGCGGCGAGCGGAGCGGTCATCGGTCGGGCCTTCCGGGGGCGGGGCGACGGGGGTCCCCCTGCTAACGGCGCCCCGGCCCGGAGGACACCGCTCCGGGCTCCCGGGACCCCGGTGCGTCAGGCGGACGGCCCGCACCAGACCCCGCACCAGACCCCGCGCCGGACCCCGCACCAGACCCCGCGCCGGACCCCGCACCAGACCCCGCGCCGGACCCCGCGCCGGACCCCGACCGGACCCCGCACCGGACCCCGTGCGGGCGAGCCGCCACACCCGTCCGGGCGCGGGGGTGAACCGGGTCCGGACGCGAACCGGGCGCGAACAGAGGGGAAAGAGTGCGGACGGCCCCGCCGGCCGACGCCGCCCCCTCGCCGACCGGCGGTTCCGGTGGTGAGCTAGTGGTGGTGCCGCTGACGGCGGCCGCCGTCGTGGCCGGTGCGGTCCGGCCGAAGAGGCCGGAGCGCGAGCGGTGCGGCCCGGACGATCGGTGTGCCGAGGCATGCACTATGGTTTATCTCGACATCGAGATAACTGCCGCCTAGGATATATCTCGACATCAAGATACTTGCCGAGAGGCGCTCGCCGGCGATGCGGGCAAGGCAAGCCTAAGTAAGGCTGACCTTACCACCGCGTGACGGCCGGATACCGCACGAAGCACCCAGAAGGAGTCAGTCGTGTCCGCGAACAGCTTCGACGCCCGCAGCTCGCTGCAGGTGGGCGACGAGTCGTACGAGATCTTCAAGCTCTCCGCCGTCGAGGGTTCCGCTCGGCTGCCGTACAGCCTCAAGGTGCTGCTGGAGAACCTGCTCCGCACGGAGGACGGCGCGAACATCACCGCCGACCACATCCGCGCCCTCGGCAACTGGGACGAGAACGCCCAGCCGAGCCAGGAGATCCAGTTCACCCCGGCCCGCGTGATCATGCAGGACTTCACCGGTGTGCCGTGCGTGGTCGACCTCGCCACCATGCGTGAGGCCGTCAAGGAGCTGGGCGGCGACCCGGCCAAGATCAACCCGCTGGCCCCGGCCGAGCTGGTCATCGACCACTCGGTCATCGCCGACAAGTTCGGCACCAAGGACGCGTTCACCCAGAACGTCGAGATCGAGTACGGCCGCAACAAGGAGCGCTACCAGTTCCTGCGCTGGGGCCAGACCGCCTTCGACGAGTTCAAGGTCGTCCCGCCGGGCACCGGCATCGTCCACCAGGTGAACATCGAGCACCTGGCCCGCACCGTCATGGTCCGCGGCGGCCAGGCCTACCCGGACACCTGCGTCGGCACCGACTCGCACACCACCATGGTCAACGGCCTGGGCGTGCTGGGCTGGGGCGTCGGCGGCATCGAGGCCGAGGCCGCGATGCTCGGCCAGCCGGTCTCCATGCTGATCCCGCGCGTCGTCGGCTTCAAGCTGACCGGCGAGCTGCCGGCCGGCACCACCGCCACCGACCTGGTGCTCACCATCACCGAGATGCTGCGCAAGCACGGTGTGGTCGGCAAGTTCGTCGAGTTCTACGGCGACGGCATCGGCTCCATCCCGCTGGCCAACCGCGCCACCATCGGCAACATGTCGCCGGAGTTCGGCTCGACCTGCGCGATCTTCCCGATCGACGCCGAGACCATCAACTACCTGAAGCTCACCGGCCGCGACGAGCAGCAGCTCGCCCTGGTCGAGGCGTACGCCAAGGAGCAGGGTCTCTGGCACAACCCGTCGCACGAGCCGGTCTACTCCGAGTACCTCGAGCTGGACGTCTCCACCGTCGTCCCGTCGATCTCCGGCCCGAAGCGCCCGCAGGACCGCGTGATCCTGGCCGAGGCCGCCGAGCGGTTCGCCGAGGCGCTGCCGACCTACTCCGCCGAGGCCTCGAAGCCGACCGCCGTCACCGCCCCCGACGGCTCGTCCTACGAGATCGACAACGGCGCGGTCGTGATCGCCTCGATCACCTCCTGCACCAACACCTCCAACCCCTCCGTCATGCTGGGCGCCGCCCTGCTGGCGAAGAAGGCCGTGGAGAAGGGCCTGCACGTCAAGCCCTGGGTCAAGACCACCCTGGCGCCGGGCTCCAAGGTCGTCATGGACTACTACGAGAAGGCCGGCCTGCTCCCGTACATGGAGAAGCTGGGCTTCAACCTGGTCGGCTACGGCTGCGTCACCTGCATCGGCAACTCGGGCCCGCTGCCCGAGGAGGTCTCGGCCGCCGTCAACGAGGCCGACCTCGCGGTCGTCTCGGTGCTGTCCGGCAACCGCAACTTCGAGGGCCGGATCAACCCGGACGTCAAGATGAACTACCTGGCCTCCCCGCCGCTGGTGGTCGCCTACGCCCTCGCCGGCAACATGAACATCGACATCACCCGGGACGCCCTGGGCCAGGACGCCGACGGCAACGACGTGTTCCTCGCCGACATCTGGCCGTCGGAGCAGGAGGTCGCCGACACCGTCGCCGGCTCCATCGACGAGGCCATGTTCGACAAGGGCTACCAGGACGTCTTCGCCGGCGACCACCGCTGGCAGTCGCTCCCGGTCCCGACCGGCAACACCTTCGAGTGGGACGCCGAGTCCACCTACGTCCGCAAGCCCCCGTACTTCGAGGGCATGGCCAAGACCCCGAGCCCGGTGACCGACATCGCCGGCGCCCGCGTCCTGGCCAAGCTGGGCGACTCGGTCACCACCGACCACATCTCCCCGGCCGGCAACATCAAGCCGGGCACCCCGGCGGCGCAGTACCTGACCGCCAACGGTGTCGAGAAGCGCGACTTCAACTCCTACGGTTCCCGTCGTGGCAACCACGAGGTGATGATCCGCGGCACCTTCGCCAACATCCGCCTGCGCAACCAGATCGCGCCGGGCACCGAGGGCGGCTACACCCGCGACTTCACCCAGGCCGACGCGCCGGTGTCGTTCATCTACGACGCCTCGCAGAACTACCAGGCCGCCGGCGTCCCGCTGGTCGTCCTGGCCGGCAAGGAGTACGGCTCCGGCTCGTCCCGCGACTGGGCCGCCAAGGGCACCGCGCTGCTGGGCGTCAAGGCCGTCATCGCCGAGTCGTACGAGCGCATCCACCGCTCGAACCTGATCGGCATGGGCGTCCTGCCGCTGCAGTTCCCGGAGGGCGAGAACGCCGAGTCCCTCGGCCTGACCGGCGAGGAGACCTTCTCCTTCACCGGCGTGACCGAGCTCAACGAGGGCCGCACCCCGAAGACCGTCAAGGTCAAGGCCGGTGACAAGGAGTTCGACGCGGTCGTCCGCATCGACACCCCCGGTGAGGCGGACTACTACCGCAACGGCGGCATCCTGCAGTACGTGCTGCGCTCGCTGATCGGCTGAGCATGAGCCTCTGAGGAGGCCGGACCGCATCCCGCGGTCCGGCCTCCTCTTTTTGCGACGGCTTCTCGCACCAGCTTTTTGCATACTGCGCCGGTTGCGGCCGCCCCCTTGTGCGGTGAACGGCGGATGGACTAAACCTCTGTGCCATCTGGTCCAGACCATTTGACGCCGCTTCAGAGAACAGGTCCGGTATGCCCACTCGCGCCTCAGCCCTGCTCGCCGCCGCCACCGTCGCCGCGCTGCTCGCCGCCCCCGCCACCGCCAACGCCGCCGACGGACGGCACGGCCCGAAGCTGAAGGGCCAACGGGTCGGCTACTTCACCCAGTGGGGCGCCGACAGCTCCGCGAAGAGGGTCCAGGAGTCCGGCCAGGCGGCCAGGCTCACCGTCATCAACTACGCCTTCGGCAACGTCTCCGCCGAGGGCACCTGCTTCGAGAGCAACGAGGCCGGCCAGGGCGACGCCCGCAACGACTACCAGCGCTCCTTCTCCGCCGCCGAGTCGGTGGACGGCGTGGCCGACGCCCCGGGCCAGAAGCTGAAGGGCCACCTCAACCAGCTGCGCAAGCTCAAGGCGAAGAACCCCCAGCTGCGCACGGTCATCTCGCTGGGCGGCTGGTCCTGGTCCAAGTACTTCTCCGACGCGGCCGCCACCGACGAGGCCCGCAAGAAGTTCGTCTCCTCCTGCATCGACCTCTACGTCAAGGGCGACCTGCCGGTCCTGGCGGACTCCCCGGAGGGCGGCAAGGGCGCCGCCGCGGGCGTCTTCGACGGCATCGACATCGACTGGGAGTACCCGGGCGGCGGCGGGGACGCGGGCAACGTGGTCCGCCCCGAGGACGGGCACAACTTCACGCTGCTGATGCAGGAGTTCCGCGACCAGCTGGACGCGCTGAGCGGCCGGAAGGGCAAGAAGTACCTGCTGACCGCCGCCGTGGCCGCCAACGAGACGGTCGCCGACCGGCTCGAACTGCCGCAGCTGAGCGAGTCGGTGGACTGGCTGAACCTGATGACCTACGACCTGCACGGACCGTGGGAGGGCAAGGGCCCGGCCAACCACCAGGCCCCGCTGTACTCCGACCCGGCCGACCCGGACCCGCGCCGGCGCAGTGCCGACCAGGCCGCCGACCACTACCAGGAGCGCGGCCTGCCCGCCGAGCAGCTGGTCCTCGGCGCCCCGCTGTACGGCCACGGCTGGACCGGCGTCGCCCCCGGCAAGCGCGGCGGGCTCTTCCAGAGCGCCACCGCGTCCGCGCCCGACCACTCGTACCAGGAGATCAACGCGCTGCCGGGCAAGGTCTACCTGGACCGCGACCACGGCGCGTCCTGGAAGTACGACGGCACCACGTTCTACAGCTACGACACCGCCGAGGTGCTCACCCAGAAGGCGCGGTACACGCGCTGGAACGACCTGGCCGGGGTGATGGTCTGGTCGCTGGACGGCGACGACGCCCGGGGCAGCGCGATCGCCGCGCTGGACCGCGGCCTGAGCCGCGACTGACCGCTCCCCCCGCCCCGTACCCAGGGCCCGCCGCGGACGCCCCCGCGGCGGGCCCTGCTACGCCGTGGGGCCGGTCGGCCCGGCCGGCTGCTCGTGCGGGCCCCGGGGCTGCCGGGCGGGCGGCGGGGAGCCGTCCAGGATGCCGCTCTGCGCCGTCAGGTAGGCGAGCTGGGCCCGGCTGTTGCTGCCGAGGATCTCCGACACCCGCTTGAGGTGGCTCGCCACGGTCCGCGAGCTGATGCCGAGCCGGCTGGCGATCGCGGCGTCCGTGTAGCCGTCCACCATGAGCTGGAGCACCCGCAGCCGGGTCTCGTCGGTGAGCAGCGGCGGGCGCTGCTGGTCGCTCTCGTAGACGACCGGCGCGGCCCGCTCCCAGGCGTGCTCGAAGACCGAGGCCAGGAAGTGCACCACGCCGGGGTCGGTGACCTTGAGCGCGTGGTTGTGGTGTTCGAGCTCCTTGTCGGGGATGAACGCCACCGAGCGGTCGCAGATGATGAGCCGGTCGAAGACCTCGTCGACGGTCCGCACCTCGATGCCGGCCTCGGTGACGGCCTTGATGTAGTCCAGCGTCGGGTAGTGCGCCCGGACGGAGTGCTGGTAGAGCGTGCGCTGGCGGACGCCCCGCTTCTGCGCGTCCAGGGCGAGGACCAGCGATCTGGCGAGGACGTCGGTCGGCCGGCTGCCGCCCGGGTGCGCGGTGAGCAGCTCCCGCTCGGTCGCCTGGGTCGTCTCGGCCACCGCGGCGGCGATGACCGCCGCGCCGCTGAGCCGCTGGACGTTGTCCCGGCCCTCCCGGCGCAGCGTCCGGTAGACGCTCTCGACCTGGGACATGGCGGTCCGGATCGCGGCCACCTGCTGCTGCTGTTCGAGGATCTGCTGCTCCATCGGGTGCAGCAGCGCCGTGGTCGCGACCTCGGGCGGGACCGGCACCAGGACCGAGGGGTCGCCCAGCGCCGCCGTCAGCAGCCCCAGCTCGGTCAGGCAGGCGGGCGGCTCCGCCGTCGGGGCCCTCCCCAGCAGGACGGCCTTGCGGTAGAACGTGATCCCCTCGTCACAGGGCCCGGGGTGGGCCTCCGGGCCACTGACGTCCGATATGTCGCACATGTGCCACCCCCTTCGGAATCTTGCAGTGCACGATCCTGAGCCATCGGATCTCTTCTGGCAAGGACCCATTCCCAGGCATTCTCTCTGTGTGCGGGGAAACCCCCCAGCACGAACGGATAGGTCTATCTAGGGGTGGAAATGAAGATCATGCGGTTCCCGGGTCGAATCCTCGCGTCCTTCGTTATGGCCGCCGTCGCGGTGATCGTCGTTTCCGCCGCGCCGGACGCCCCCAGCAGCGCCCCCACCG
Source organism: Kitasatospora sp. NPDC001225 (assembly GCF_053597855.1). Classification (NCBI taxonomy): domain Bacteria; kingdom Bacillati; phylum Actinomycetota; class Actinomycetes; order Kitasatosporales; family Streptomycetaceae; genus Kitasatospora; species Kitasatospora sp. NPDC001225. Next base: position 7,852 of record NZ_JBSFJC010000121.1, on the reverse strand, counting down.
CTGCCGCCAGCGACGTGGCGCTCCTGCCGGGCGACCCCGGCTGGGCCTGATCGGCCGGGTGGGAATCCGCCACCCCTGGACAGTAGCGCCGATCCGCCGACCTGCGGGAGTGCTGCGAATCACGTTTCGCGGATATCGGCGCGCCGACATTCAGAAGGAGAGAGAAATGACCGCTGCGATTGCCGTACCGAAATGCCTGGTGTGCGACACCGACTTCGAGGTCGACGAGGCCTGGGAGCGGGGCGAGGTGACCGAGTGCGCGGCCTGCGGCCAGGAGCACGAGGTCGTCGAGAAGTCCGAGGCCGGCGTCCGCCTCGACCTGGCCCCCGAGGTGGAAGAGGACTGGGGCGAGTGACCTCCTCCGGCCGCGTCCTGCTGTCGGCCACCATGCTGCGCCCCGAGGAGAAACTCCTCCTCGGGGCGTTGCGCGGGGAGGGTCTGACGGCGACTCCACTGCTCATGGAGGATCTGGCCGACGTGGTGGCGGGTCGTACCGACCCGCCGGCCCTGGCCCTGATCCGCAACCTCTCGCACCGGGACGCGATCAGCGTCTCGTGCCGCCTGGAACACGCCGGGATCACCACGCTCAACCGGGCGTCGACCATCGAGACCTGCAACGACAAGGGCCTGCAGGCCCTGCTCTTCGCCCGGCACGGCATCCCCCACCCGCACACCCGGCACGCCTTCAGCTACGACCAGGTGCGCGCGATCGTCGCCGAGCTGGGCATGCCGGCGGTGGTCAAGCCGGTCAGCGGCTCCTGGGGGCGCGGTGTCACCAAGCTCGCGGACGCCGCGTGCCTGGAGGCCTGGGCCGCCGGGCGCGAGTCCGTCGACGCCGCGGGGAAGCTCTTCCCCGTCATCGTGCAGGAGTACATCGACAAGCCCGGCCACGACCTGCGCGTGGTCGTCGTCGGGACCACCCCGGTCGTGGCGATCCAACGGGTCTCGGACGACTGGCGCACCAACACCCACCTCGGCGCCGAGGTGCGGCGCGTCGACATCACCCCGGAGATGGAGAAGCTCTGCGTCCAGATCGTCGACGTCCTCGGCCCCGGCTTCTACGGGGTCGACCTGGTGGAGGACCGGACCACCGGTGACCTGCTCGTCCTGGAAGTGAACGCCAACCCCGAATTCGCCCGCTCCTCCGCCCTGCACGGAGTGAACGTCGCCGGCCACCTCGCCTCGTACGTGGCGGGGCAGCTGACGGCCGCGGCCGTGTGACCCGGAGAGGAACCATGGAACTGTTCGACACCGCGACGGTGCTCGCCCGCGTGCTCACCTCGGGCGTGGTCATGAGCATCGAGAAGAGCGACCGTGAACTGCCCGCCCTGGAGCGGCTGCTGACCAAGCGGACCGGCCGCGCCAAGGCCGTCCTGCTGAACAGCCGGACCGGGGCCCTGCACGCGGCCCTGGCCGGCCAGGGCATCGGCCACGGCGACACAGTCGCCCTGGCCGGGCCGGACGAGGCCACCACGGCCTTCCTGGCCTGGCTCGGCGTCACCGTCGAGGGGCAGGCCCCGGCCGCCTTCGACCTGGTCTCGCTGACCCCCGAGAACGCCGGCCGGCTGGACGAGCTGACCGCCGAAGCCACCGCCCCCGCGCTGGTGGTGGACCTGAGCGGGCTCGGCTTCGGCCCGGCCGCCGCCGTGCTCACCGACGACGAGCGGCTCTGGGCCCGGGCCGAGCGGCTGAAGATCTTCGGCGCCTACGACCTGCGCACCATGTGGACCCAGCAGGAGGCCGACGAGGACCTGGTGCCGGGGGTGCAGTTCAACTACCGGCTGAGCCCCCTGGTGGCCGGTTGCGTACGGATGGCCCTGACCCACGCGGCTCGCCCCGCCGCCGCAAGCTCCGGAGCACGCTGATGATCACCGACTTCCCGAACTCGCCCCTGCCCCTGCCCACCGAAGCCGACCTCGCCGACGAGCTCGCCGCCCTCGGCGGCGGCGCGATGATCCCCAAGGCCCAGCGCCGCACGCTCTTCCCGATCATCACCAAGGAAGACGTCTTCAACCTGATGCTCGCCCAGCGGCAGTCGCCCGACAAGGTCGTGGCCGACTTCGCCGAGGCGTACCGCGCCTACGTCGGCGCCGAGTACGCCCTGCCCACCGCCAGCGGCACCTCCAGCCTGCACATGGCCCTGGTCGGCGCCGGCGTGCAGCCCGGTGACGAGGTGATCGTCCCGGCGTTCACCTTCATCGCCACCGCGCAGGCCGTGGTCGCCGCCCACGCGATCCCGGTGTTCGTCGACATCGACCCGGACACCTACTGCATGGACCCGCGGGCCGCGGCCGCCGCGATCACCCCCCGGACCAGGGCGCTCATGCCGGTGCACGTCCACGGCCTGCCCGCCGACGTGCCGGCCCTGCGCGCCCTGGCCGACCAGCACGGCATCGCCCTCGTCGAGGACGCCTCGCACGCCCACTCCGCGAAGATCGGCGACCGGGTGGCCGGCTCCTTCGGCGACGCCGCCGGCCAGAGCCTGATGGCCGACAAGAACTTCCCGCTCGGCGGCGAGGGCGGCATCGCCTTCTACGCCACCGAGGAGGCGTACGGCCGGGCGGTCGCCTACCTGGAGCGCCACGCCATCGACTACGGGATGTCCTGGGTGGCCGCCGCCTTCGGCACCAGCCAGCTGGCCCGGCTGCCGTACTACGACGAGATCCGGGCCCGCAACGCCGCCCTGCTCGGCGAGGCCCTGGCGGGGACCGGCCTGTTCACGCCGCCGCACGTCCCGGACGGGCACGTGCACGCGTACAACATGTACCGGACCACCCTGCACCCGGAGGCCGTCGGCCTGGAGGACCTGCCGGTGCACGCCGTCAAGGAGGCGGTGCACGAGCTGCTGGTCGCCGAGGGCGTGCCGGCCCGCGAGTGGCAGAACACCCCGATCCCGTGCCACCTGCCGTTCCGGCACCGCGACGGCTTCGGCAACGGCTACCCGTTCTCGCTCAACCCGGACGCCGTGCGCGACCACCGGCCGGAGGACTTCCCGGTCACCCTGGGCATGCTCGACAGCACCCTGGTGCTCTGCCGCGAGCTGCGCTCCCCGGTCGAGTACGAGCGGATCCTGCGCTACGCGGACGCCTTCCGGAAGGTCGCCCGGCGCCCGGACGCCATCCGCAAGCTCGTCGAGAGCGGCGACCACCGCCGTCCGTGGGAGAAGGCGGCCCGCCTTGGCTGACCAGAAGATCCGCGTCGCCGTCATCGGCGCGAGCGGCTACACCGGCGGCGAGGTCATCCGGCTGCTGCTCGAACACCCCGGGGTGGAGCTCGCGTTCCTCTCCGCGGAGCGCAACGCCGGTGCCACGGTCGGCAGCGTCCACCCGTGGCTGCGCAACCACCCCAGGGCCGGCTCGCTGACGCTCCGGCCGCTGGCGCAGCTCGCCGAGGCCGGCCCCGTCGACGTCGCCTTCGGCTGCCTGCCGACCGGCACCCTGCCGGAGCAGCTGCCGCTGATCGCCGACAACGCCAAGCGGGTGCTCAACCTGGGCGGCGACTTCCGGCTCCGCGACGGCGACGACGTCCGGACCCACTACCCGAGGACGGCCGCGAACCCGCCGAGCGAGGATTTCGCCTACTACATACCGGAGTTGAGCCCCGAGGTCCCGCAGGAGCGGTTCATCAGCCTGCCCGGCTGCATGGCCGTCACCACCATCTACGCGCTCTACCCGATGTTCGCCGCCTCGCTCGCGACCGACCGGGTCGTGGTCGACGCCAAGACCGGCTCCACCGGGAGCGGTCGCGGCGGCGGCGAGCCGCACGCCGAGCGCAGCGGCAACATCCGGGTGCACAAGCTGCACGGGCACCGGCACGCCCCGGAGGTCCAGCAGGCGATCGCCGACCTCACCGGCGCCGCCGTGGACCTGCGGTTCTCCACCCACAGCCTGGACGTGTCGCGCGGCATCATGGTCACCGCGTACACCGAACTGCGGGACGGCGTCACGGCGTTGGACGTCAAGCGGGCCTACGCCAAGGCGTACCTCGGCAAGCCCTTCGTCCGGGTCCGGCCGGCCCCCAAGGCGGCGCAGGACTTCCCGATGCTCAAGGCGGTCGTCGGCTCGAACGTCGCCGAGGTGGCGGTCGCGGTGCGCGGCGACCAGTGCGTCGCGGTGGCGGCCCTGGACAACCTGATCAAGGGCGCGGCCGGCCAGGCGATCCAGGCGATGAACCTGATCTCCGGCCTGGACGAGACGACCGGACTGCCCACCACGGCGGTGTCGCCGTGAGCCGTCCGCTGTACGTGATCAAAGTCGGCAGCGCCACGCTCGACCACGGCACGATCCACAAGGAGCTGGCCGACCTGGTGGCCCGGGGCGCCCGGGTGCTCCTGGTCGCCGGCGGTGCCACCGGCATCGAGGCCCACTACCGCGCGATCGCCCGCCCGATGCCGCAGCTGCGGCTCGCCAACGGCGACGAGGTGCGCTACTGCCCGCCCGAGGAGATGACCCACCTGGTCGACGCCTACGAGCGGGTCACCCTGCCCGCCGTGGAGCGGGAGGCCCGGGCCCTCGGGCTCGGCGTCTTCACCGCCGTCGCGGCGCGCGGCGCCCTGGTGACCGGCCGGGCCAACCGCCCGCTCAAGGCGCTGTCCGCCGAGGGCCGGCCGATCGTGGTCCGCGACCACCGGGCCGGCGTGCCCGCCCAGGTGGACACCGCCCGGCTGAACGCCCTGCTCGACACGTACGACCTGGTCTGCCTGTCCGCGCCGGTCGCAGACCCGGACGGCGGCGCCCCGCTCAACGTGGACGCCGACGTGCTCGCGGCGGTCCTCGCCAACGCGCTGGACGCCGACCACCTGCGGCTGGTCACCGGCACCGCCGGACTGCTGACGGACAAGGACGACCCGCGCTCCACGCTGGCCGACGCCTACCCGGGCGACGGAGCGCGGTACGCCGCGGGGCGCATGCGGCAGAAGGTCCGCGCGGCCGAGATCGCCCTGGAGGGCAGCGCCGACGTGGCCATCACCGGGCCGCACACCATGTCCGAGCCGGCCAACTGGACCAGGTTCTGGCGGGTGCGCGAGCCCTCCGCCGACCTGAGCCTGCTGACCCGGGTGGTCTCGGTGCCCTCGGTCTCCGGTGACGAGGCCGAACTCGCCACCCTGCTGGCCGAGTGGTGCCGCGAGCGCGGCATGGACGCCGCCGTCGACGAGGCGGGCAACCTCGTCGCCAGCCGCGGCATCGGGCCCCGCCGGCTGCTCCTCCTCGGCCACCTCGACACCGTGCCGCACCGCTGGCCGGCCGAGTGGCGCGAGGGCGAACTGTGGGGCCGCGGCAGCGTGGACGCCAAGGGCTGCCTGGCCAACTTCCTGGAGGTGCTCGCGCACGCGGACATCCCGGAGGACGGCCAGCTGTGCGTGGTCGGCGCGGTCGAGGAGGAGATCTCCTCCTCCAAGGGCGCGTTCCACGTCCGTGACCACTACCCGGCCGACGCGGTCGTCATCGGCGAGCCCAGCGGCTCGGAGAAGCTGACGCTCGGCTACTTCGGGCTCTTCAAGCTCAAGGTGACCGCCTCGGTGTCCAGCGGCCACTCGGCCGGACAGGACGCGGTCTCCGCCCCCGACCTGCTGATCGAGGCGCTCGGCGGCATCCGGACGGCCGTGCTGGCCCACGCGACCGACGCGCTGAGCGCGGTCATCGAGATCAGCAGCCGGACCGGGCGCGAGCACCACCACGCCACCGGGATCCTCAACTTCCGGGTGCCGCCCACGGCCGACCTCGACGCGCTGCGCTCGGCGGCGCTCGACCAGGTCCGCCCCGGGGTGGAGATCGAGGTGCTGCGGGCCACCCCCGGGTACGTCGGAGGCCGCTCCAGCTCCCTGGTCAAGGTCTTCAGCCGGGCCTTCGCGGACACCGGCGTCCGGCCCCGCTTCGTCGTGAAGAAGGGCACCTCGGACATGAACACCCTGGCCACCACCTGGCGGGACGTGCCGATGGTCGCGTACGGCCCCGGCGACTCCTCGCTGGACCACACCGACGAGGAGCGGATCGGCGCCATGGAGTACCGCACCGCCCGCTCGCTGCTCGCGGACGCCGTCAACCGGTGGTTCGCCCTGCCCGAGGGGAGCCGTCGATGAGCACCCTGCTCGCCCCGCCGCAGACCGGGGACGACCTGCTGGCCACCCTGGCCGACCGGGCCGTACGGGCCCGCCGGCTGGTGGTCGACATGGCCGCCGGGCCGCGCGGCTGCCACCTCGGCGGCAGCCTGTCCGTCCTGGACATCCTGATCGCCGCGCTGCACCGGGCCTCGGCCGGGGACGGCACGGAGGTCGTGCTCAGCAAGGGCCACGCCGCCGCCGGGCTCTACGCGGCCCTGCACGTCAGCGGCGTCCTCCCGGAGGACCCGACACCGCGCTACGGCCTGGCGGGCGAGCCGTTCACCGGCCACCCGGGCCCCAAGGTCCCGGGCGTGCGCTTCCCCACCGGGAGCCTCGGCCACGGCGTCCCGTACGCCGCCGGCTGGGCGATGGCCCGCCGGATCGGCGGCCGGAGCGGACTCGGCATCGCCGTCGCGGGCGACGGCGAGCTCCAGGAGGGCCTGGTCTGGGAGACCTGCCAGGTCGCCGTGGCCCAGGAGCTGGGCAACTTCGTGCTGGTGGTCGACCGCAACGGCGGCCAGAACGACGGCATGGTGGCCGACATCTCGCCGCTGCCCCGGCTCGCCGAGCGGTTCGCCGCCTTCGGGTTCGAGGTCGCCGAGACCGACGGGCACGACCTGGCGGCGCTCACCGGGCTGCTCGCCGGGGACCGGGCCGGGGCCCGCAGGCCGCTGGCCGTCATCGCGAACACCGTCAAGGGGAAGGGCGTGCCCGCCGTGGAGGGCAAGGCCGGCTCCCACTACGTGACCATCGACGCCACGCGCGCCGCCAAGTGGAAGCGAGCGATCCGATGACCCTCTCGGGCCGTGACGCCTACCGCGACGAGCTGACCGGGCTCGCCGCCGAGGACGACACCATCCTCTGCCTGGAGGCGGACCTTGGCGGCAAGGGCCACCCGTTCCAGGCCGCCCACCCCGACCGCTTCTTCAACCTCGGCATCGCCGAGGGCGCCATGGTCGACATGGCGGCGGGCCTCGCCGCGGGCGGGTACAAGCCCTTCGTCAGCACCTTCGCGCCCTTCGCGGCGCTGCGCGCGGCGGAGAGCCTCAAGCTGACACTGGGCTACCTGAACGCCGGGGTCACCGTGGTGGCGCCGTACGCGGGCGTCTCCGGCGCCTGGTTCGGCACCACCCACCACTGCCTGGAGGACCTCGCCGTCCTGCGCAGCATCCCGGGCGTGGTCATCGCCGCCCCCTACGGGGAGGCGGAGATGCGCGCGGTGGTCCGCGAGGCCGTGCGCTCCGGCCGGCCGCACTACATCCGCACCGGGCGCAACGCCCAGTACCGCTCGCTCGACCGGGAGGGCGAGCGGGCGCCGCTGGTCACCTGGGAGTCCCGGGCCGAGCCGGGCGAGGTCTGCCTGGTGTCGGTCGGCGAGGAGGGCACCCGCCTGGCGCTGGCCGCGCGGGAGGCCCGCCCCGGCACCGGCCACGCCCACCTGGTCTACCTGGACCACCCGAACCTGGCCCGCGCCGCGGCCGAACTCTCCCGCCACCACCGGCGGTTCGTCGTGGTCGAGGAGCACCGCGCCCAGGGCGGGGCGGCCGAGGCCCTCGCGCTGCTGATGCCCGGGTGCGAGGTCACCGCGGCGAGCGCGGACCTGACCTGGCCCTCCACCGGCGGCGACCACGAGGAGGTCATGGCCGCGGTCGGGCTCACGCTGCCCGCCGTGCTCGCCGCGGTGGCCCGGGCCGGCGGCGCCGGCCGGCTGCCGGCCTGGAGGGCGAGGTTGATCATGCCGTCGCCGCCGAC
>NZ_JBSFJC010000120.1:0-24810 GCF_053597855.1 Kitasatospora sp. NPDC001225 | reverse complement strand
GCGGGGCCGCGAACACCAGCACCACCTGCGCGTCCGGCCCCTCGGCGTCGATCGCCAGGCCCGGCCGGTGGTTGAGGAACACAGAGGGGGTGAGCACCAGGCCCCGGCCGCCCAGCCGGATGTCCTGGTCCGGCCCGCCGGGGATCTCCAGGACCGGCGCCCGCCAGGTCATCCGGGGGTGCGCGGTGGACAGCAGCAGCTCCACCCCGCCGGCCATCACGATCCGGCCGCGCGCCTCGCACTCGGCCACCAGGTAGGCGTGCAGGTGCTGCCAGAACGGCGCCACGGCCAGCTGCCAGGCCTCCAGCAGACAGGCGTCCACGCCCGCCCCGGGCCGCTGCGGCAGCTCGGCGGCCTCGGACGCGTCGAACGGCCCGGACGGCTCGGGCGGTGCGTCGGGCGCCTCCGCGTACCGCAGCGCCTGCCGGAGCAGCGAGTCCACGTCGTGCTCGGGACGGCTGCGCGGGCGGGGCACCGGCCGCCGGGGGAGGCGCTCGTTCACCTGCTTTCGCCACCGGGCGTACGGCGCGCTCACGCCGCGGTCCAGCAGGTCGCAGGCGAAGGCCGATTCCACGAGCGGGCCCATGGTGCTCTTCAGCCGGGTTCTGGCGAGGTCGGCTGCGGTGAAGTGAATCCTCTGCACGATGAAGGTCCCCGTTTCCGTGTCGATGAGGGAGAAATCGACGTGGCCCGGCCGCCGCCACGCGGGCAGGCCGGGCCCTTCCTCGGATGGATCGGACGTCGCCGCTACGAGGCCCGGGCGGTGGAGGCCTCGCGCAGGCTGCGCGGGCGCATGTCGGTCCAGTTGGCCTCGACGTAGGCCAGCGCCTCCTCGCGCGGCCCCTCGGCCAGGGCCACCGCCCAGCCGTCCGGCCGCTCGGCGAACGCGGGCCACAGCGAGTGCTGGCCCTCGTCGTTCACCAGCACCAGGAAGGTCCCGTCCGCGTCGTCAAAGGGGTTCGACATGTCGCACACTCCATTCCGGGTAGGGCGCGGTGCGGCCCTCGGGTCATCGGCGCACGCGGGACAACCGGGTGGGCCCGCTCCGCACATGCTCCCTCGGCTCGCTGACATGGTGCTGACCGCACCCTGATGGGGTTCCGGCGAGCCCGCCGGAACCCGGGAGGAGCGGTGAACTCTCCTTGGTCACAACGAATATGACACAACGTCCGCTCCGATACCGGCGTTCCGCATCGTTGCGGCCGGCGGCGCGGAGCCCGGCCGGGGGAACCGTTGCGGCCGACGTCCCGGACGGGCGCCCGCACGGACGTGTCCCCGAACGGACGGCCCCCGCACGGACGTGCCCTACCATGGCCCCGTGTTCCTCTTCCGTGACTAGGGCCCCGCGCGGCGACCGCACCCCGGTGGTGCGGTCCTTCGGCGTCCCGGTCCACCGGCGCGCGGCGCGCGCCAGCTCCAGAGGAACCCCTCCATGTCTTCGTCCTACGCGACGGTCCTGCGCACCCCCGGCGCGGTCCGGCTCTTCAGCGCGGCCCTGACCGGCCGCCTCTCCTACGGTGTCGTCCCGCTCTCGCTCCTGCTGGCCGTCACCGCCACGACCGGCTCGTACGCCCGGGCCGGCTGGCTGACGGCGCTGTTCGCCGCCTCCAACGTGCTGCTCTCACCCGCCCGGGCCGGGCTGGTCGACCGCCACGGCCCGCGCCGGACACTGCCGCCGATGGCGGCCGGGTACGCGCTGGTGCTGCTCGGCCTGGCCGCCGCCACCTGGCGCCCCGGCGTCCCGTACCCCGTCCTGCTCGCCCTCGCCGTGGCGGCCGGCGTGCTCGCGCCACCCCTCGGCCCGGTCACCCGGGCGCGGTGGAGCGCCCTGCTGTCCGATCCCGGGCTGCGCCGCCGGGCCTACAGTCTGGACACCGTCGCCGAGGAACTCCTGTACGTCACCGGCCCGTTGCTGGCCGGGGTGATCGCGGCGACGGCCCGCCCGGCGCTCGGACTGGTGCTGGGCGCCGCCCTCGTCCTGACCGGCTCCCTCGCCCTGGCCGCCTCGGTCCGCGCCGTCGGGCCGGACCGCGCCGAGGCCGACTCCGCCGCGACCGGCGGCCGTTCGCGCCCCTGGCGGCCGCCGGCCCGGACCGGCCTGCCGCTCGCCGCGGCCGCCGGGGCCGGGGCCGGACTCGGTGCGTTCGCCCTGCTGACGGTGGTCTTCGCCCGGCGGCACGGGCAGGCGGCCGACGCCGCCTGGGTGGAGGCGGCGCTGGCGGCCGGGAGCGCGACCGGCGGCCTCGCCCTCGGCGCCCTCGACTGGCGGGCCCCGGCCCGGCGGCGGCTCGCCGTCCTCACCGCGGCCTTCGCCGGCGCGCTGGCCCTGACCTCCCTCGCCCCGACGGTCCCGCTCCTCGCGGCCGTCGCCGCCCTGGCCGGCCTCACCGTGGCCCCGACCCTCACCACCGCCTACCTGCTCGCCGACGAACTCGCCGAGCCCGGCCACCGGACGCGCGCCGGCGCCTGGGTCAACACGTGCTTCAACGCGGGCAGTTCGGGCGGCACCGCGCTGGCCGGCCTGCTCGCCGACCACCTGCCGCTGCCCCTCTGCCTCGCCCTCGCCGCCACCCCGGCCCTGGCCGCCCTCAGCACCGCCCGGCCCCGTCCCACCACCCCGCCCGACCGCCTGCCCGCCTGATGCCGGGCCACCGCGCGGGCGGCAGCACCCGCCCGCGCGGCCTCCGGGGCCTGGGCGGCGCATCGGAGTACGGAGCGGCGCTCGAACCCGGCGGTCACGCCCCGCGCGCGATGAGTTCCCGTACGCCGTCCGCGACGGCCTTGCTGGTGCGCCACTTCCGGAGGAGGCGGTCCGCCGCCAGTTCCTCGACGACGGAGGTCAGCCAGGCGTCGTCGCCGAGCCGTTCGACCCGGCCGAGGTCGACGATGTTCCCCAGCAGCTGGTGCAGCAGCGTGATCTCGGGCGCCGGGTACCACCGCCGGTGGTGGACGAACCGGGGGCTCCACAGGTCGTAGGGGTGCCGGACCATGGCGCTCAGGCAGGAGCCGTGGGTGCCGATCGCCTCATGGGGCGCGTGGTGACCGGTCAGGAGTCCGCCGGCCGGTGTGCTGAGGAACCGGCCGCTGGTGACCCCGAGCTTCAGGCTCATCAGGCGCTTCCACGGGACCAGGAAGGGCTCCCGTCCGGTGACGCGGTGCTCGAACCCCTCGGGGAGGACGGCGAGATACGCCTTGCTCTCGTGGTCGCCGATGTACCAGTCGCCGTCGACCCGCACCAGCGGGCCGAGCCCGGGGCCGAGGTCGCGGCCGGCCCCGACGGGCGGCGCGGCGGTACCGGAGGCGGCGGGGCGGTCGGTGTTCATGGCTCTCCTCAGGACGGGCGAGCAGCTGCCCGCCGACCAGACTTCCCGGCACACCCCCCGCGGTCACCATACCGGCGGACAGCGGCCGTTGGGCGGGAGGACGCGCAACGGCCCGGCGGAGACTACCCGACGTCGGACGGCTCCGAGGCGGCCGGGACGGTCTCCAGCGCCGTCATCCGCGGGAGCAGGAACAGCACCGCGACCAGCAGGACCAGCAGCAGCCCGCCGCCGACGAGCAGCGGGGTGCGGATGCTGACGACGGAGGCGATCCAGCCGCTGAGGGCGGCGCCGGCCATGATGCCGAGGCGGCTCAGCAGCATGTAGCAGCTGTTGACCCGGCCGAGCAGTTCCTTCGGTACGGCCTGCTGCCGCAGCGAGATCGCCTGGATGTTCCAGGTGACGATCCCGAAGCCGATCACGCCGTACAGCGCGGCGACTTCGGCCACCGAGGTGCTCAGGCCCATCAGGATCAGCGAGACGCCCATCAGCAGGAAGGCGAGGGCGATCCGGGTGCCCCGGCCGAGCAGCCGGCTGAGCCGGCCGGCCAGGGTGCTGGCGGCGGTGCCGCCGATGGCGCCTGCCGCGAGCACGATGCCGTAGGAGGCGGCGGGTGCGTGGATGACCTTGGTGACCATCAGGACCATCATGGTGGTGCCCATGAAGCAGGCCAGCGCGCCGAGGGTGGAGAGCACGGCGAGCATCCGCACGTCGCGGTGGCGGAGCAGCCAGTCGACGCCCTCGCGGATCTCGGTGAGCACCGGTCGGCGGTCGGCCCGGGTGCTGGGGGCGGTGGAGCGGCCGGTGGCGGCGACCAGGACGGCGGCGAGCGCGAAGGAGACGCCGTCCACGGCGAAGGGGTGGGCGGCGGCGACGGCGAACAGCGCGGAGCCGAGCAGCGGGCCGATCAGGTTGCCGCCGACCAGCATGTTGGCCTGCATCCGGCCGTTGGCGGCGTCGAGTTGGTCGGGGTGGACCAGCTCGGGGACGGCGGAGGTGGCGGCGTTGGAGAAGACCGTCTCGCCGCAGCCGAGCAGGAAGGCCAGGGCGGCGAGCGCGACCAGCGGCGGGTCGGCGAGGAAGACCCAGGCGGCGAAGCCGAGGACGACGACGGCGCGCGCGGCGTCGATGGTCCACATCAGCCGCCGCCGGTCGGCCCGGTCGGCGAGCACCCCGCCGTAGAGGGACATCAGCAGGAAGGGCAGCGAGGCGGAGACGGAGACCACGGAGACCGCGCTGGGGGAGTCGGAGACGGCCACCGCGAGCAGCGGCAGGGCGGAGTCCCGCATGCCGTCGCCGACCGATGAGATCGCCGACGCGGACCACAGCAGGTTGAACTTCCGGCCCAGTTGGGGACGGCTTTTGGACGGCTTCGCGGCCAGGTCTGCTGAGGTCACCGAGGCAGTATGTCATGTCCGCGGAGGGCCGTTCGGGCGGTTTCCGAAGTGCCCGGGGCGTCCCGAACTGTCCGTGTCGGTACGGGTGTCGGGCTCGTCCGGGGGCGTCCGGAGTGTCCGGTGGGTTTCAGGCGGTTTCCGGTGGTTCGTCGACCGGCGGCGGAGGACCGGGTGCGTTCAGCCCAGCCCCGAGACGCCCTTGACGAGGGTGGTCAGCCCGCCCGCCAGGGCCAGGCCCAGCACGACCAGCCGGGCGCGGGCCTCCGGGACCCGGGCGGCGAGCAGCCGGCCGATCGCCGCGCCGCCCGCGAGCGCGGTGGCCACCAGCCACCAGGCGGTCCCGGACAGCGCGGGCAGCCCCTTGCCCGCCAGGGAGAAGGCGTTCACCGCCACGCCGTAGAACTGGGCGTTGGGCAGGAACTCGCGCGCCGTCCAGCCGGTGTTGACGGCGTACAGGGAGACGGCCGGACCGCCCACCCCGGCGGCCGAGTTCATGAACCCGCTGGTGGCGCCCGCGACCAGGGCGCCGCCGACCCCGCGCAGCGCGGCCGCCCGGACCCCGCGCAGCACCAGCAGCGAGGCCAGGGTGACCAGCGCGCCGATGCCGACGAGCAGTCCGGGCGTCGGAACCGTCGCCGCGACCCAGACCCCGGCCGGCACCGTGCAGGCCGCGGCGAGGATCAGCGGCAGCATCGCCGCCAGCCGTACCTGCCGCCAGCTGCCCAGCAGGCCGACGGCGCTGATGGCCCCGGCGGCGAGGTTCGACAGCGTGACGCCGTCGCCCGGCCCGAGCAGCAGCACCAGGACGGGCGCCGCGACCAGGGCGAAGCCGATCCCGGCGAGCCGCTGGACGGAGGCGCCCAGCAGGACGGTGCAGCCCAGTACGAGGTCGGTGGTCAAGCCGTCGGGCATCGGGCGCGGCCTCCCTCTCGGCGGGCTCCGCCGTCGGCGGGCGGTGCGTACCGATCATGCCGCACAGGCGGGTCGGGCGTGCCGTCGGTCTCATCGGGGACGCCCCGGAGATGTGGTCGGGAAGTATGCGAACTAGTGAGGCCGTGTCCGAACTCGATGCGATTTCCCGGCGCTTTCCGTCACCCGCGCCGGTGAATGTGCGATGAGGGCGGGACGTGGACGACCGGTGGCCGCTGTCCTGGGGGTCCTGTCCGGATCGGGCCTGCGCCCGTCGGTGAGGGGAGACGGAACCTTGAAGAGGACGAGAAGACGGACGCGCCGGGCCGCGCTGACGGCGGCCTTCGCCGTCGTGCTGGCCGGCGGAGGACTCGTGGCGGCCCCTCAGGCCTCCGCGCAGGGCGGTGTCGGGGCGGTGACGGTCCGGGTGGTCCGGGCGGTGGACGCCACCGGTGTGTGGACGCCCGCGCTGGAGCCGGGGATCGCGGGCGTGACGGTGACGCTCACGGATGACGCGGGCACCAGGACCGCGGGCACCACGGGCACCGACGGCACGGTGACGCTGGCCCCGGCCGCGAGCTCGGCGACCGACGGCAAGTACCGCGTCCGGGTGGTGAATCCGAAGCCGGGCACGCTCTTCCCGGCCTTCGCCTCGCGCCAGGGGCTGGACGGCGCGCCGAACCAGTTGAGCTCCAACGAGGAGTTCGTCGACCTCTCCGACGGCCGGAACGTCGCGTACACCACCGGGTTCTGGTACCCGGGCGACTACTGCCAGAAGAACGCCCCGCTGGTGACGACCTGTCAGAACACCACCTGGCAGGGCGGGGAGCAGCGCACGCTGGTGTCGTTCCCGTACGGCGCACGCGGCCAGGACGGCGTGGATGTCAACGTCACCGGCATCGCCACCGACGCGCAGACGGGCACGCTGTTCGGCATCGCGTGGAACAAGGCCGACCGGCGGGTGTTCTCCTCGGCGGCGGCCAAGCGCACCACCGACTACGGTCCGGGCGGCGCCGGCGGGATCTACGTGACGGACCCGGCGCGGAAGACCACCACGCTGTTCGCCACCGTCCCGGACGCCGGCGGCACGGCGCACGCGCCGGGGTCGGACGACGCGTTCCTGGCCGTGCCGGGCAAGGAGAGCCTCGGCGGGCTCAAGGTCACCGAGGACGGCCGGGACCTGTTCGTCGTCAACCTCAACTCCCGTGCGCTGTACCGCTACGACGCCACCGCGGCGACGGCCGCGGCGCCGACGGCCGTCTACCCGGTCCCGGACCCGGGCTGCCCCTCGGCCGGGGACTGGCGGCCGTTCGGCCTGGGCCTCCAGGATGGCGTCGGCTACCTGGGCGGCGTCTGCTCGGGCGAGTCGACGGGCCGGGCCTCGGACCTGCGGGCGGTCGTGCTGCCCTTCGACCCCGCCACCGGGCTGTTCCAACCGGCCGTCCTGGACCAGCCGTTGGACTACCCGCGGCAGTCGACCGTGGGCAGCGGCCCGTGCGACGGCGCGGGCTGGTTCCCGTGGACGGACACCTACCCGACCTCGCAGAACGGCCAGGCCTGCTCCGGCTACCGGGCCCAGCCGGAACCGGAGTTGGCCGAGGTCGGCTTCGAGACGGACGGCTCGATGCTGCTGGCCTTCCGCGACCGCCTGGCCGACCGGGCGACGGGCCAGTCGGCCTCGGGTGCCGCGGTCGGCGAGGTGCTGTCGGGCGGTGACCTGGACAAGGCCTGCGCGGAGAACGGCACGTACGTGCTGGACACCGACAACGGGTGCGGGCTCTCGCCCCGGGGCACCCGCTTCTTCGACACCAGCCGGTTCGGCGTCCACCACAACGCGGACTACGCCGGGATGGCGCTGTCCAGGGTCGAGAGCACCATCGGGATCTCCGGGTACGACCCGAACAACACGGCCTTCGGCTACGGGACGGCCTTCGTCCAGCGGGCGGACGGCCGGCAGGCCCCGGGGACCGGCCTGCGGCTCAACCCGGCGGACGTGCCCGCGCCGTTCGGCAAGGGCGCCTCGATGGGCGACCTGGAGGTGCTCTGCGACCGGGCGCCGCTGCAGATCGGCAACCGGGTCTGGTACGACCCCGGGCGCACGGGCATCCAGCGGCCGGGCGGGCGCCCGGTCCCCGGTGTGACGGTGCACCTGTACGACGGGGCGGGCGCGTTGGTCGGCACGACGAGGACCTCGGCGCGCGGCGAGTACTACTTCGACGACTCGAACGTCACCGGCGGCCTCGCGCCGCGCACCCGGTACACCCTCCGGCTGGACGAGCCGGCCGACTACGCCGAGGGCGGCCCGCTGTACGAGTGGGCGCCCACCCGGCACGACGTCGGCGACGACCCGTTCGTCAACTCCAAGGGCGTCGTCCCGAGGGGCGGGAAGTACGCCGAACGGGAGCTGACCACCGGCGGACCGGGCGAGAACGACCACACCCTCGACTTCGGCTTCCGGCCGACGAGGGGCGTGCTGACCCTGGTCAAGGTGGACCAGGACGGCAGGCCGCTGGCCGGGGCGACGTTCCAGCTCTGGCGGGTCAGCGGCGGACCGGGGTGGCCGGGGTGGCTCGGCTGGCCGGGCCCCGGCCGCGAGCGCGGGGACACGCCGGTCGGCGAGCCCTGCACGACCGGGACCGACGGCGTCTGCCGGGGCCGCGGCGGGCCGGGGACGTACTACTGGGTGGAGCTGAGGCCGCCCGAGGGCTACGCGGCGGACCGGACGGTCTTCGGGCCGCTGGTGCTCACCTGCGACAACCTCGGCGACGGGATCACGGTGACGGTGGTCAACCGGCTGATCCCCGGCCCCTGGCTGCCGCACGACCGGTGACCGGCGCCGGGCGGGCCCGCGGGGAGCAGAGTCCGCGGGCCCGCCCGGCGCGGCCGGTTCAGTGCTTCGGGACGGCGTCCGCGGACTCCGGCAGCGGGTAGGCGCCGGGGTCGACCGGCCCCGGGAGGTCGGTCGCCGGGCGGCCGGGCGCGGTCGGGTCCGGCAGCGAGGGCTGCGCGGGCGGGACGGGCACCTGGCTGAACGGGATGCCGGGCGGTGCCTGGACGGGGCTGGTCCGGCCGAAGGGCGGGGCGCTCTGGCCCTGGGCGGCGCAGCCCGCCAGCGTCTCCAGGCCGTCCGGGCTCTGGACGGCCGGCTGGTTGCCGGTGAAGCAGTTGCCCGGGTCGACGGAGGCCAACACCAGGTCGGTGCCGTTGCCGGTGGCCCGGTTGCCCTCGACCCGGTTGCCGCTCGCCGGGTGCCCGGGCGGGTCGGTGATGACGATGCCGGCCGCGCGGTTGCCCTGGACCAGGTTGCGCTGCACCTGGTTCGCCGTGCCGCCGCCGATCCCGATCCCGATCCCGTAGGCGCCGTCGGCCTGTTGGGGGGTGTCGGTGGCGTTGTTGTCGGTGACGACATTGCCCACGATCACCGCGCCGTGCTGCGGGGCGAGGGCTTCGAGGTCGTTGGAGTTGACGGTGACGCCGACCCGGTTCCCGGTGACCCGGTTGCCGACCACGGTGAGCCCGTCGGAGGCGTTGGTGATCTCGATGCCGACGGCGTTGCGCTCGACGGTGTTGCCCCGCACCAGGGTGTCGCAGGGCTTGCACTGGCCGACGTAGATGCCGGAGTCGGCGCCCCCGGAGGCGTACGAGTCCTCGATGACGCCGCCGCGGGCGTCGAAAGCGTAGATCCCGTACAGGCCGTTGTTGTAGGCGGTGACACTGCTGGCGCGGAAGCCCTCGACCACCGGGAAGCGCACGGTGTCCAGCGGGTTGTAGGCGGAGCCGCCGGCGCCGTGCTGCTGGAGCTTCTCGTCGGTGACGCCGGTGAACAGCACGCCGTTGGCGAGGTAGCCGTGGACGGTGAGGTTCTCCACCACCGAGCCGGGGCCGGAGGCGGTGATGCCGTTGACCAGCCGCAGGCCGCCGTCCAGCACCACGGTGTTGCGGTCGGTGCCGCGCAGCACGATCCGGGGCTTGGCGAGGCGCACGCTCTCCCGGTAGGTGCCCGGGTCGACCAGCACGGTGTCCCCCTCGCGGGCGACGTCCACGGCCTGCTGGATGGTCGGGAAGTGCTGCGGGACGCGGATGACCGTGCCGTCCGGGTGCTTGGCGTCGGAGGAGGACGAGCCGCCCGAGGAACAGCCGGCCAGCGCCAGGACGGCGGCGGCGAGCAGGGCGGGCAGGCGCCTGGCGACGCGGGCCCCGGGTGGGGGTGTCGTGCCGGACCGCGGGTGACGTGTGGTCAAAAGTTGCATACGGCGTGTTCTATCGTCTCCAATGTCGCCCATGCATGCCGAAACCGGAAAGGCGCAGGACCAGCCACCGACCGCGCGGGGCGCCGGGGTGGATCGAAGGGGGCTGCTCGCGGGCGGGGCGGTGGTGGCCGCCGGGCTCGGCGCGGGGGTCACGGCACTGGCCATGGGCACCGGCGGCGTCCGGGGGCACGGCCGCGGCGCCCGACCGGCGGCGGCACCGGAGCCACCGGCTATCCCCTTCCACGGCGAACGGCAGGCCGGGGTGACGACCGCGCAGCAGCCGGCCACCCAGCTGCTGGCCCTCGACCTGGCGCCCGCCGCGACCTCGGACGGACGGGCCGCCCTGCGCGGCCTGCTCGGCGAGCTGACCCGGGTGCTGGCCGGGGCGACCGGCGGCAGCCCGGCGGACGCCCGGCTGCAGGGCGGCCAACCGGCCCGGCTCAGCAGCCTGGTGGGCGTCGGCCCGGGCCTCGCCGCCCGGCTGGGGCTGAACGTTCCGCCGGCCCTGCTGACCGAGCTGCCCGCCTTCCCCGGGGACCGGCTCGACCCGGCGCGCGGCGGCGGCGACCTGGTGGTCCAGCTGTGCGCGGCCGACCGCTGGCCGCTGTCCGTGGTCGCCGAACAGGTCGACGCGGTGGCCCGGGCGGCGGGCGCGACCGCGCGGTGGACGCAGTCCGGCTTCCTGGCCCGGACGGCCGGCGGCGCCACCCCGCGCAACCTGTTCGGCTTCAAGGACGGCACGGCCAACCCGGACGGAAGCGAGAGCGGGCAGTGGGTCTGGGGCCCGCCGGGGCCGTACGAGCACGGGACGGTGCTGGTCTACCGCCGGATCCGGATGGACACCGCCGCCTTCGCCGCCCTCCCGGGGGTCCAGCAGGAGCAGGTGATGGGCCGCCGGGTCGGCGACGGCGCCCCGCTCACCGGCACGGCCGAGCACGACGAGCCGGACATCTACGCCAAGAACCCGGACGGCTCGTACCTCATCCCGGCCACCGCGCACGTCCGCCTCTCCAGCCCCCGGCTGGACGGCGGCGCCCGGATGCTGCGGCGCGGCTACAACTACGACGACGGCCCGGGCGACCGCGGCCTGCTGTTCTGCGCCTTCATGCGCGACCCGGCCCAGTTCACCCGCGTCCAGAACCGCCTGGCGGCGCGCGACGCCCTCAACACCTTCATCGAGCACACCGCCTCGGCGGTGGCCTACGTCCTGCCGGGCGCGCCGGAGGGCGGGACGCTGGGGGAGGGGTTGTTCGGGTGAGCCGGGGGCGGTGGTCGGCCGCCCCGCCCGACGGCTGAGGCCGGGCGGGCGACCGCCGGTGCCGGCTACCGGCCTACCACCGGCTCCCGGTCGACCTACCAGTCGACCGGGAGGCGGGCCGGGCTCCGGGTGGTGCCGCCGAGCTGCCAGGCGAGGTCCGCTACCGGGGTGGTGAGGCGCAGGCCCGGCAGGGCGGTGGCGAGCCGGTGCAGGGACTCCCGCATCTCCAGCCGGACCCGCCAGGCGCCGATGCAGTAGTGCGGGCCGGAGCTGAAGGCGAGGGTCGGGGCGGGGAGCGGGAGGCCCAGGTCGGCGTCGAGGCCCTCGGGGTAGACGGCCGGGTCGCGGTTGGCGCTGCCGAGGCTGACGGCGACGACCGAGCCGGTCGGGATGGTCACGTCGCCGACCTCGACCGGCGCGGTGGTGCGGCGGATGGTGGCCTCGTCGTCGCCGAGCGGGATGTAGTGCAGCAGCCGTTCGGCGGTGCGCTCGGCGGTGTCCGGGTCGGCGAGGCGCGGCCAGTGCTCGGGGCGTTCGCCGAGCACGTAGACCAGGGCGTTGGCGAGGGCGCCGGCGACGCTCTCGTTGCCGCTGGCGGTGAGCCCGGCGACCAGGAAGACGAGGGACTCCTCGGGGACGCCGCCGTCCTGGTCGGCGGCCCGGACCAGCCGGCTGACCAGGTCGTCGCCCGGCTCGCGGCGCCGGCGGGCGACCAACTCGCCCATGAAGGAGCCGAATTCGGCGAGGGTGGCGTCGTGGTCGGCCCCGTCCCGGTCTTCGGTTCCCTTGCCCGGCTCGCCGTCCTGTTCGCTGCCCTGTTCGCCGCCCTGGTCCTCGCCCTGGGCGAGCAGGGCGCGGGTCCAGCGCCGCAGCCGCTCCTCGTCCAGGTGGTCCGGCCCGTCCCCGTCGAGCCCCATCAGCCGGGTGGTGACGGCGAACGGCACCGGCCGGGCGAACGCGGGGACCAGGTCGGCCGTCGGGCCGGCGGCGACCAGCCGGTCCACGGACTGCTGGACGGCGGCGGCGACCCACGGCTGCCAGCCGGCGATGGCGCGCGGGGTGAAGGCCCGTTGGGCGGTGCCGCGCAGCCGGCGGTGGGCGGGCCCGTCCTGGTTGAACAGGGACGCCGGGTTGGCGGCCACGTCGGCGGTGGCGCCCGCGGTGCCGACGTCATGCAGGTCGGCCCGGGTGACCCGGGGGTCGCCGAGGACCTGCCGGACGTCGTGGTAGCGGGTGATCAGCCACGCGGGGGTGCCGTCCGGGAGGGTGGTGGGGTGGGGCGGCTGGGCGGGGGTGGTGGGGAGCCGGTGGAGTGGGGGGAGGGTGGTCCCGGTGTCGGCTGCGGCGGAGTCCATGGGTCCCTTCGCGGGGTTCGGAGGTCCGGCTGGTCGAGGGGAGTCAGAGCATCCAATTGTCATATGTTCATGAGGAATTGGGCGCTTGCGGAGCTTCTCCCCTTACGTCCCGATGGTATGCCCTCGGTGCCCCCAGCCGGGTGCCGGATCGACGGGCAGCAGCGGCCGGAGCGCGCCCAGCACGGCGCCGATGCAGGCGTCCCGCAGCTCGGTGCGGGTGCAGCTCTCCTCGGTCAGCCAGTCGATGACCAGCACCCGGACGAACACCAGCCAGCTGCGCAGGACCTGCGACACCGCCGGTCGCGCCCGCCCGTCCGCGAGCGGGAGGACGCCGAGCAGTCGGCCGCGCAGGGCGTCGAGCTCCTCGGTGATGATGGTCTGGATCACCTGGTCCCCGGCTAGCACGCGGTTGGCCGCGAGCACGGCGTGCCGGTTGGCGATGAAGTAGTCGAGGTGGGCGTCCATGCCCTCGACCAGCTGCTCGACCAGGGTGTCGCCCGGGTCGAACCGGCTCCTGGCGAGCAGGTCGGCGGAGGCCTCCCGGTAGACGGCGGCGAAGAGTTCGTGCTTGCTCGCGAAGTGCCGGTAGAGCAGGGCGCGGGAGACCCCGGCCCGCTCGGCGACCTCCTCCATCAGCACCCCCTCGTACGGCCGTTCGGCGAACAGCCGGGCACCGACGGAGAGCAGCTGGGCGCGTCGCTCGGCGGGGGAGAGCCGGCGGCGCCGTTCGTGGACTGGCATGCGGGCCAGGCTACTTGACACGTGTCTACTTGCCGGCGCTAGCGTGGTGGGCAACGTAGTAGACACGTGTCAACCAGACCTCTGTGAGGGGTGGACGGGCCATGGCCAAGGCGTTGCGGGTGCTCGCGTGGACGATGGGGATCGCCTGCGTGGCGATCGGCTTCCTCCACATCCTGCTGGGGAACTCCGCGATGCCCGGGATCGCGGACGCGGGCCCGACGGTCGGCAGCTTCGGCCGCTTCATGGGCGCGGTCTTCGCCGGGTACGGGGCGGCCTGGATCCACGCCGCCCGGCAGGCGCCGGTGCCCGCCCGGCCGGTGCGGTGGCTGGCCGCGGTCCTCCTGCTGGGCGGCCTCGCGCGGGTGCTGTCGCTCGTCGCGGACGGCCGTCCGCACTGGTTCCAGCTGGTGCTGATGGGTATCGAACTCGGGCTCGCACCCGTGTACTTGTGGCTCGCCGACGCGGACGAGCGGGCGCACGCGGAGCGGCGGTCCTGAGCTCCCCCGGTTCCATCATCGGGGGCCGGTCGTCAGCGGAGGCTATGCTGCCCCTGCGATCGAACGTACGTCCGCGAGGAGGGTCCGGAGCATGAGCGGCACCGTGGTGGCGGTCAGCAGCAACGCCGAGTACTCGTTCACCAAGCCGAACCGGGATGGCATCACGCTGCTCGCCGGTCTGGGCGTCGAAGGGGACGTGCACGCCGGGGTGACGGTCCGGCACCGGTCCCGGGTCGCCCAGGACCCGACCCAGCCCAACCTGCGCCAGGTCCACCTGATCCACCGCGAACTGCTCACCGAACTCGGCGAGTCGGGCTTCGATGTCACGCCGGGCGCCCTCGGCGAGAACATCACCACCGAGGGCGTCGACCTGCTCGGCCTGCCGGTCGGCGCGGTGCTGCGGATCGGCTCGGAGGCCGAGGTGGAGATCACCGGCCTGCGCAACCCGTGCGCCCAGATCGACGCCTACCGGCCCGGCCTGCTCAAGCAGGTCGTCGGCCGTGCCGAGGACGGCACGATCGTGCGCCGCGCCGGCATCATGGGCGTCGTCCGCACCGGCGGCCCGGTCCGGCCCGGCGACGCCGTCGCGGTCGAGCTGCCGGACGGCCCGCACCGCCCGCTCGACCGGGTCTGACCCCGCGGGCCTCAGGACGCGTCGCCGTCCCCGTTTCCATCGACGCGGCGCAGGTCGTAGAGGTACGACCGGCCGGCCTTCCAACTGCGCCACGGCCCGGTCGGCGGGAGCTCCCGGTACCGGTCCTCGCCCAGCAGCGGACCGGAGTTGGGAACGCCCTCGGCGTCGACGACGCACCAGCCCCGCTCCGGCGTCCACCGGCACCACAGGTCCAGGTCCCGCCGCTTGTAGGACGGGCGGCCGTTGGCGGTGCCGTTCAGGTCGAAGCGGTAGACCAGGTCGTCCAGGCGGCGGACGAACTCGATCGCGGACACGGCTGATCCCCTCCTGGAATGCTCCGGCGAGATACCCCCACCCCGTAAAGGTGACGGCTTCCGGGGGCCGTCGGAGGAGCCGTCACCGCTGGAACGAGGTCAGGACCTGACCAGGCGGGCGATGGCCTGGTTGGCCTCGCGGATCTTGGTGCCCGCCTCCTGGCCGCCCTCGGCGATGGCGTCCCGGACACAGCATTCGATGTGCTCTTCGAGGAGTTGGAGGGCGAAGGACTGGAGGGCGCGGCTGGCGGCGGACACCTGGGTGAGGACGTCGATGCAGTAGGTGTCCTCCTCGACCATGCGCTGGAGGCCACGGATCTGGCCCTCGATGCGGCGGAGCCGCTTGCGGAAGTCGTCCTTGTGCGAGCTGTAGCCGGCCATGGCCGTCTCCGGTTCCTGTGCGGTGAGGCGTGCGCTCACTCTACCGGGGGCGTGCCGAGGGGGAGTCGGCCCGGACGGGCGGGGTGGCGCCCTCCCGTCCGGTCCGACGTCGGAGGCTCAGGCCTCCACGCGGCCGACCAGCTCGTAGCCGGCCTCGTCGACGGCGGCGGCCACGTCGGAGTCGGCGAGCGGCAGGGTGCTGCCGACGGTGACCCGGCCGGTGGCGAGGTCCACGGCGACCTCCTCGACGCCGTCGAGCTTCTTCAACTCGGCGGTCACCGAGGAGACGCAGTGGCCGCAGGTCATGCCCTTCACCTGGAAGACCGAGGTCCGGCCGGACTCGGCGGCCGGGGCCGCGCCGGCGCCGGTGCCGCACGAGCCGCAGCAGGAGGTGGCCTCGGTGGCGGCGGACTCGACGGTGACGGTGGTCTCGCTCATGGGTGTGCTCCTGTCGTGGTGCCCGGCGCCGGCCGGACTGCCCGGGCGGCTGCTTCCTTTCGAACATACCATACCCCCCTAGGGTAATTGCTAGAGCTGCCGGAGCACCTTCCGCCGCCCGGACGGGGCCGTCAACGACCGGCTGTGACAGTCCTGTTGCGGGTGCCGGGGCAGGGTGGAGGAGCTCCCCCGCATCCCCGGACGACCGACCCCACCACCTGAGGTGAACCCATGGACCACACCACCCGGCGCACCCCGCGCGGCCTGCGCGACATCCTCGCGGCCGGCGAACGGACCTACTCCTTCGAGTTCTTTCCCGCCAAGGACGAGGCCGGCGAACGCGCCCTGTGGGCGGCGATCCGGCGGGTGGAGGCGGTCGCACCGACCTTCGTCTCGGTCACCTACGGCGCCGGCGGCTCCTCGCGCGACCGCACCATCGGCACCACCGAACTGATCGCCGCCCAGACCACCCTGCGCCCGGTGGCCCACCTCACCGCCGTCGGCCACTCCACCGCCGAACTCCAGGCCGTCCTACGGCGCTACGCCGACGTCGGCATCCGCGACGTCCTCGCCCTGCGCGGCGACCCGCCGGGCAACCCCAACGGCCGCTGGGAGCCCCACCCGCAGGGCCTGCGCTACGCGGCCGAACTCGTCCGACTCGTCAAGGAGTGCGGCGCGTTCACCGTCGGCGTCGCCGCCTTCCCCGAGCGCCACCCGCGCTCGGCGGACTGGGACGACGACATCCGGAACTTCGTCGCCAAGTGCCGGGCCGGCGCCGACTACGCCGTCACCCAGATGTTCTTCGACGTCGAGCACTACCTGCGGCTGCGCGACCGGCTGGCCGCGGCCGGCTGCGCGACCCCGGTCATCCCCGAGATCATGCCCGCCACCGACGTACGCCAGATCAGCCGCTTCGCCGAACTCAGCGGCGCCTCCTTCCCCGCCGGACTGGCCCGACAGCTGGAGGCGGCCCGCGGCGACCGGGCGACCGCCCACCGCATCGGCGTCGACCACGCCACCAGGATGGCCGAACGCCTCCTCCACGAGGGCGCGCCCGGCCTCCACTACATCACCCTGAACCGCTCCACCGCCGCCCTGGAGATCCACCGCAACCTCGCCCTCACCACCCCGACCCCCCGCCCCCTGACCCCCACCGCAGCCTGACCCCTGCGGTGAACGGCGAAGCCGAACCAGTCCGCCGCCGGCCTCCTCGGGTGAGGAGGCCGACGCCGGACAGGCCCGTCGGTGGCCGCGCCTACAGGAGCAGGGTGTTGAAGGACCGGCCCGGCCGGTCGAGGTTGTGGCCCCAGTGGCGGCCGGCGGTGTCGAGGATCCTGAGCAGGGTGGCACGGTCCTCGGGGTGCTCCCGCAGCATCAGCGCCGACCGCTCGATGACGAGCAGGTAGTGGTCGGCGGGCGCCCAGGCCAGGTCGCGCAGGCAGTCCGCGAGGGCGTCCCAGTTCCAGCCGAAGTAGGCCGGGAGGCGGAGGTGGATGCTCAGCTGCTCGAAGAGCCGCTGCTCGTCGCCGAGTTCGGCGCCGTCGAGGCGGGCGACGAAGGTGGTGCCGGAGGGCGGCAGGAGGTCGGGTCCGGAGGGCCGGGTGTCCGCTCCGAGGTGGTGGACCCAGGGGGCCTCGCCGGTCCAGTACACGGTCATGTCCGTCCGATTCGACAGCAGGTTCAGCGGGTGAGCGGGACAGGGCGACGGTAGGGCTTCAGTGCTTGGGGTGCAGGACGGCCTCGGCGAGTTCCCGTACGCGGTCCATGGTGATGCCCGTGCGTTGTTCGACCGCGAGCGGGTGGTCGGTCGGCTCCAGTTCGATGAAGGGGCGCTCGCCCACGGGACGCGTGTGGACCATGGTCTTCAGGTTGATCGTCGACGGAGAGTACGGGAGCAGGTCGGTCGACAACCAGCCGAAGTACGCGGGCTCCGACTCGCGGCCGGGGGTCTCCCACAGCTCGCTCGCCCGCTCGAAGTTCTTCTCGCTGAGCGAGACCCACACGCCCCAGGAGAAGACGTCGTCCCGGCCGATGACGGGCAGCTCGATCAGTCCTCGCACGAAGAAGGCTTCGCCCTGGATCACGCACTGGTCGGACGAGAGGAGGCAGTCCCGCACCTGTTCCATGTCCGGCTGCCAGTAGGCGGGCGCAGGGCTGGAGAAGTTCATGGGTGTCTCTGCGTGACGTTCGCCGCAGCAGGTGCAGGTGAATCCAAGATCGGCCGACATGCGGCAGAGACTACAGATCCGCTCCCACGCGGTGGTGGCCGGACCCGGGAGTGGTCCGACCACCAACGAGGCGTGTGCGATCAGGCCCGTGCGAGCCGGTGCCGACCTACGGTTCCCGGCAGGCGGTCAGGCGTCGGCTGTGGGCCGGGGTCAGTGTCCTGTTGCACGGAACCTCGGCAGTCTCACCGAAGCCCGAGCACTGGCTGTGCCACAGGCCGGAGGGCGCCTCGCTAGGAACGGAGTCCATCATTCGCGCGTTCCGTAGCAGCCGCCGACTCGGCGAGTGCACGGACGACGAGCAATGCCGTCCCCTCGTCGTGGATCCCTGTCGATTCCCTCTGCTCCACGATCATTTCCGCTGCCATGTGCGCCGTGGCATGCGCCAGCGAGTACTCGCCCAGGACCAGATCCCGCCCGATGATCCCGATGACAGCGTCGAGAGCGGGGACGACGTCGTACAGGTTCCTTCCATCCGCCCACACGGCTTCTCGGGCCCTCGGATCCTCACTCATGAACGAGATCTTCTCAAGGACCGCGGGGCCGACCGACTGTGGGTCGGCAGGCGCGCGAACCCTGTCCACCGACTCCACCGTGGCCAGAGGCGTGAGCGAACCGGCTCGGCCGGGATCCCGGCCGAGCCGATCTCGGATCCGGTAGGCACAACAGGGCCCTGCCCTGCGCGCTTGACCTCCGACGAGACGCGGTGTGATCCGTCAGGCTTCGGTGAGGATCGTTCAGGGTTCGTCGCAACGGGACGGTCAGCGGGTGCGGTAGGCCTCGGTGATGGTCTGGTCGAGGGTGTTGCCGTCGGTGTCGGTCAGTTCGGCGCGCAGGGAGACGGCGGTGCCGGCCGGGGGGTTGTGGACGGTGACGGCGCCGGCCTCGACGGGGAGGCAGGTCCAGGAGGCGCCGCCGTCGGTGGAGGAGGAGACGGTGAGCGAGCGGACGCGGCCGTCCGCGGCGGCGCCCTGCACGGTGACCGGGATGCGCAGCGCGCTGCCGGCCGTCGCGGTGCCGGTCGGGTCGAGCTCGGGGGTGAACCGTACGACGCTGACCGGGAGCGCGGTCGGGGCGGCGGTGGTGGCGGAGGCGAAGGTCCAGGACGCGGTCACCCGGGTGGTCGCGCCGGCCGCGGCCTTGCGGGTCACGGTGGTAGCCAGGCGGTAGCCCGCCGTGCCCGGGGTGACGGTGAACTCGCCGCGCCCGGCCGCGTCGGAGGCGGCGCCGACCAGCACCCCGTCGCGGTACAGCGAGGTGTAGGCGGTGTCGAACGACGGGGTCCACGGCACGTGGCCGTCGCCGTCGGCGAGCAGCGGGACGTCCGCGGTGATCCGGTCGCCGTCGCGGGAGACGGCGGGGCGGTCGGTGAGCGCGGGGCCGAAGACCGGTCCGTCGAAGGTCCGGGTGGTCGTGGCCCCGGCCCGTACGGCGACGCGGTCTTCGGTGTAGTAGGTCGGCCGGCTGCCGTCGGCGCGGGGGACGGTGACGCCGATGTCCCAGGTGCCGCGTTCGGGTGCGACGTGGAAGGTGGCGGTGCCCGGTGTGGTGACGCTCCGGGATTCGCCGATGCTCGCTCCGTCGCTGGGCTGGAGGCTGACGAGCGCGGTCCCGGCGCCGCCCGGTCCGGCGGCGCCGCGGATGTTCACGGTGGCCAGCTCCTGCGCGGAGTAGTGCTTGCTGAGCCCGGTCAGCGCGCGGGTGCCGGTGGAGGTCCGGCCGAGCAGGTAGCCGCCGGTGTCGGTGTCCCAGTTGACGTCGAACCACTGCTTGACCGCCCCGGCCTCGGTCTGCGGCCCGAGGTGGGCGACGCGCAGGTTCGGCGACCCGTTGGCGACGTTGACGGTCCTGGTGGCACCCTCGTGTGTGACCTCGACGAACATCCCGCTGTGCCGGAAGCGCGCGGACCCGTCCGGGGGCCGGACGTCGACGAGGGCGGTGGTCCGCGCGTCGACGGTGACGGTGGTGTCGTGGTCGAGGTCGAGGCGCGGCTGGACGATCCAGTCCGTCCAGATCGTCCCGCCCGGCTCCAGGCCCGAGGCCAGGTTGCTGTCCAGCACGTACCGGCCCTTGGGCAGCCGCACGGTGGTGACGCCGGAGGGGGCGTCCAGCCGGACCGAGGTGTCGGCGCCGGGGCCGGAGATCCCGGTGACGCTGGTCCGGTACGGCGCGGTCGGGTGGCCGGCGCGGTCCAGGTGCCGGACGGTGAGGGTGTACGTCTCCGGCTCGGCGGCGAAGGCCGGGCCGCCGAGGGCGGGAGTCGAGGCGCCGGCCAGGGCGACGGCGACGGCCAGGGCCCGGAGGGCGTTCCGGCGGGGAACGGAGCGGGGAGCGGAAGCAGTGGTCATGTCCTGTACTGCTCGGAGGGGCACCGGAGTTCCTGTGAGCCGGGCCACACACCAGTGATGGCTGTGACGCACGTCACCGGAACCCGGGTGTCGGAGCGGGCAGGGCAGAGTGTGGAAGCACTCATGAGAACGCGTCTGCGCCGCGGCGACCCCGACGTCCTGGGCGAGCTCTACGACGAGCACGCCCAGGTGCTGTACCGCTACGCCCTGCGCGTGACGGGCGACTGGGCGGAGGCCGAGGACGTCGTCTCGACGACCTTCCTGGAGGCGTGGCGGGGCCGGGAGCGGCTGCACCCCGACGGCGACGGCCTGCGCCCGTGGCTGCTGGGGATCGCGACCAACGTCATGCGCCGCAACGCCCGCGCCCGGCGGCGCCGCGACCTCGCGCTCGCCCGGATCCCGGAGCGCGGCGCCGTCCCGGACTTCTCCGACGACCTGGTCGCGCACCTCGCGGACGTCGAGGAGCTGCGGGCCGCGCGCCGGGCGCTCGCCCGGCTCCGGCGCCGCGACCGGGAGGTCTTCACGCTGGTGGTCTGGGCCGGACTGGACTACGAGAGCGCGGCCGAGGCGCTCGGCACGCCGGTCGGGACCGTCCGCTCGCGGCTGTCCCGGGCGCGGGCCCGGCTGCGCGAACTCACCGAGGCCGAGGCCAGGGCGGAGGCGAAAGTGAAGGCGAAGGCCGAAGCCAGGGCCCGCGCCGCCGCCCCCGCCCTGCCCGTACCGGGCCGCCTCCCCGCGCTCCGGCCGTCGACCCAGGAGAGCCACGGATGAACGCCACCCCACGGCGCGCCGCGCAGCGCCCGGCGTCCGAGGAGTCGGAGCGCCGCGAACTCGCCGGGCTGCTGCCCCCGCCGGCGGTGCCCGGCCTGGACGCGGATCGCCGACTGCTGCTGAGGGAGGCACTGTTGCGCCAGGCCGCCGAGCCGGAGGGCCGCCCCGCTCCGCGAGCCCCGCTCCGGCGTCCGGCCGGGCGCCTGCTCCGGCGCCCGGCCAGGCGTTCGGCCCGGTTCCGGATCGCGGTGCCTGCGCTCGCCTGCGCCCTGGCGGTGGTCGGCGTCGTGGCGGTGGACCTCGGGGGCGCGGGGACGCCCGGGCGCGACCACGCGGCGGTGGCGGGAGGCGGTCCGACCGGCGGCTCCGAAGCCGTACGGCTGCTCGACCGCATCGCCCTCGCCGCCGCCGGATCGGAGCAACCGGCGGTCCGCGCCGACCAGTTCGTCTACATCGAGAGCAGGGTCGCCTACGCGGCGCAGAGCGCGGGCGGCGGCCCCGTGACGATGGCGCCCGCGCACACCCGGCAGGTGTGGCTGTCCGCCGACGGCAGCCGCCCCGGCCTGCTGCGCGAGGAGGGCGGGCCGGACAGCCGGCTCGGCGAGGACGGGCCGGTCCTCCACCTCGACCAGCCGGGGGCGACGGCCCGGCCCGAGGCGCCCGGCGGGGGAGGCGGCCCGTCGGTCGGCGAACCGACCCACGCCTTCGTCGCCGCGCTGCCCACCGACCCGGACGCCCTGCTGCGGCTGGTCAGGGACCAGACCCGGGGCCAGGGCCAGGACCCGGACCAGCGGGCGTTCACGGCGATCGGCGACCTGCTGGCCGAGACCTGGGCGCCGCCGCAGGTCGGCGCCGCGCTCTACCGGGCGGCCGAGCGGATCCCCGGGGTCACGGTGGTCGCCTCGGCCGTCGACGCCGCCGGGCGCGAGGGCGTCGCCGTGGCCCGTACGGCGTACGGGCGGCAGACGCAGTGGGTCTTCGACCGGAGCACGTACGCGTTCCTCGGCGAGCGCACGGTCCTCGCCGAGGACGGCGAGGTGGGCCCGGCCGGGACGGTGGTCGGCACCTCCGCGGTCCTCGCCCGGGCCGCCGCCGACCGCGTCGGTGAACTCCCGCCGCCAGTCCGGTAGTCCGGTGCCGGCCCACCCCGCCGGGTTCCTCCACGAGGGCCCCCGGTGCGGTGGGCGCGGCCCGGCCGAGGGCCGCTCGCGGGTGAGGCGGCCGAGGGCGGCGGTCAGAACGTCACGACGATCTTCCCGGCCAGGCCGCCCTCGCGGAACCGCTCGTGCGCGGCCCGGATCTCCTGGAGCCCGTACGTGGCGTGCACCCGCGGCCGCAGGGCGCCGGCGTCGACGAGCCGGGCCAACTCGGCCAGCCCGGCGCCGTCCTCGCGCACCTGGTGGACGGTGGTGCGCACGCCCCGGGCGGAGAGGTCGGGGACGGGGCCGGCCTGGGTGGCGATCGAGGCGTAGCGGCCGCCGTCCGCGACCGCGTCGGTGACGAAGGCCCCGAAGGTGTCGAAGACCGCGTGGTAGCCGCCGCCCCGGAAGGCGGCGGGGTCGGTGGAGACGAGCCCCGCGCCGTGCTCGCGGGCGAAGCCGGCCTGGGTGTCCCGGGAGACCAGGGCGTCGACCTCGACGCCCCGCGCCCGGGCTATCTGCAGGGCGAGCCCGCCGACCGCGCCGGCGGCACCGGCGATCAGCAGCCGCTCGCCGGCGGACACCGCCAGCCAGTCCAGCGTCTGCAGGGCCGTCAGCCCGGGCAGCGGCAGCGTGGCGGCCTCGACCAGGCTGACCGCCCGCGGCGCGACGGCCACCGCCTCCGCGGGGAGGGCGACCAGGTCGGCCCAGGTGCCGCGGGTGGTGCCGAGCTGGTGGGACATGGCGATGACCCGTTCCCCCGCCTCCAGCGGGCTGTCACCGCCGTCGACCACGACGCCGGCCAGCTCCCAGCCGAGCGTCGTCGGCAGCGGGGGAGCGCCCTCGCCGATGGCCCCCTCCCGGGTCTTGTCGTCGACGGGATTGATGCCGCTCGCGACGGTCCGGACCAGCACCTCCCCGGGCCCGGGCACGGGCCGGGGGGTCTCGACGAGGTCGAGGACCTCGGGGGTGCCGAAACGGTCGATCTGGATGGCGCGCACGGAGGGCCTTTCACGAGGCGGGTGCTGACGCCTGGTGAAACCCCGCCGGTGGACGCCGGATTCCCCGCCCTCGCGGGCGCCGGGCCCTGTTCCCCGCCGCCCCGGCTCCGTTGACTAAACCCTACCCCCCTAGGGTATGTTCTCGGTCGTCCTCACCGGGGTCGTCGACCGGCACATCCACCGTGCCCGTCCTGCGAGTTGACGATCCCCGGCGATCGCCGCGAGGCACCGCCCCCGGCCGATACCCCTCACAGACAGGGAGCAAGAGATGGCAACCGACAGCACCGGGCCCGACCCCCGGAGGTGGCGCGCACTGGCGCTGATCGCCGCCGCGCAGTTCGTGGTGATCATGGACACCTCGATCATCGGGGTGGCCCTGCCCAGGATGAAGGACGCCCTCGGCTTCGGCCAGGAGGACCTGTCCTGGGTGTTCAACGCGTACGTGGTCGCCTTCGGCGGCCTGCTCCTGCTCGGCGGACGGCTCTCCGACCTGCTCGGCGCCCGCCGCCTGTTCAGCGCCGGCTGGGCGGTCCTCGGCGCGGGCTCACTGCTCGCCGGCCTCGCCGGGAACGTGCCCACCGAGCTGGCCGGCCGCGGCGTCCAGGGCCTCGGCGCCGCCCTCATCGCCCCCTCGGCGCTCACCCTGCTGATGACGCTCTTCGGCGGGAACCCGAAGGAACTGACCAAGGCCTTCGCCCTGTACGGCGCGGCGGCCCCGGCCGGCGGCACCGCGGGCGTCTTCCTCGGCGGCCTGATCACCCAGTACGTCAGCTGGCCCTGGGTGTTCTACATCAACATCCCGGTGGCCGCGGTCGCGCTGCTCGCCACTCCCGCGCTGATGCCCTCCGCGCCCCGGCGCCGCGGCGGCATCGACCTCGTCGGCGCGCTCACCGTCACCGCCGGACTGGCCGCCGCCGTGTACGCCGTCGTCCGCGCCCCGGAAGCGGGTTGGGCCTCCGCGTCGACCCTGCTGACCCTGGCCGGCGCGGCCCTGCTGCTGGCCGCCTTCCCGGTCGTCCAGGGCAGGCGCCGCGAGCCGCTGATGCGGCTGGGCATCTTCCGGGTGCCGAACCTCGGCGCCGCCAACCTCGCCCAGTTCCTGCTGGCCGCGGCCTGGGTGCCGATGTGGTTCTTCCTGAACCTCTACCTCCAGCAGGTCCTCCACCTCGGCGCCTTCGCCAGCGGCGCTGCCCTGCTGCCGATGACCGTCGCCATCATGGGCATCATGATCACCCTGGCGCCCCGACTGATCGCCCGCTTCGGCCCCAAGGCGCTGGTCGTCACCGGCATGCTCGCCCTCGGCGCCGGCCTGGCCGGGCTCTCGCAGGCCCGCCCGGACGGCAACTTCTGGACCGACGTGCTGCCCGCCTCCCTGCTCGCCGCGACCGGCATGGCGCTCGCCTTCATCCCCTCCCTCGGCACCGCGATCTCCAGCGCGCCCCCGGAGGACGGCGGCCTCGCCTCCGGCATCGTCAACACCGGCTACCAGGTGGGCTCGGCGCTCGGCCTGGCCGCGATGACCGCACTGGCCGGCGCCCGGACCCCGGACGCCACGGTCCAGGGTCTGACCTCGGGCTTCTCCGCGGCCTTCCTCGGCGCCGCGGCGATCGCGGTGGCCGGAGGCCTGCTCGCGGCGGCCACCCTGCGCACCCCGCGCCCCGGGCGCGCGGACGCCGCCGGGACGAAGTCCGCGACGGCCGCGTGAGGCCGCCCACCACCCCGCCCGCCCCGCCGGGGGCCGCGTCCACCCCACCGGCCCCCCCCCCCCGCCCACCCCCCCCCACCCTCCGTACCGCAGCAGAACAACCCCCACACAACACACAACAAGGGAA
>NZ_JBSFJC010000119.1:0-24951 GCF_053597855.1 Kitasatospora sp. NPDC001225 | reverse complement strand
GAGTTCTCAAGGAACGGACGCTTCCTTCGGACCGCCTTCCAGCGGACCCTCCGGGCTTCGTTCTTTCGTGTTTCCAGCTTACCAGATGCTTTCCGCTCCGTTTACCGGCGCTTTCTGCTTCCGACTCGCTGTTGTCTTCCAGCGCTTGGCGCCCTGTCCGACGTTTCAAACACTAGCCGACCTCCACTTCGAAAAGCGAATCCGGCCGCAATCCGATAAAACGAACACGCCATATACAGACTGGGCCGCACCTGCGCATGACAGATTCGCCCCAGCCCGAGCCGGGAAGTGTTGGTTCAGAGGATTGGCCGCCCCGGGACCGTCCGCGTTGACACGTGTCCGGTGCTCCCAGTCGAGCGACTGGGAGACCCTACCCCTCCCCGGTGCCCGAGACAAAATGCCCTGTCCGGACGGCACCGGCCCCCTCCTTCTCCCCTCTCTCCCGCGGGCTCCGGGTCGGCGCCCGCGGGAGAGAGGCCGGGCCCCCTACCCGCGACGAACGGTCGCCTACCTGAACAGGCGGTCGCCGCTGGTGGCCATGCGGTGGGTCCCGCTGTGGCGGTTCACCCAGTCCCGGACGAGGTTGACGGCGTTGGCGCACTGCCAGCTGTTGTCGTACTCGCGCACCCCGGTGAAGGCGCCGTAGCCGGCGATGATGCCGTCCACCTGGGCGTCGCCGAGGAGCTTGTCGACGTACCACGGGTCGTTGTAGGTGGTCGTCCAGGACAGGGTGGCCGCGAGTCGTCCGGCGGACCGGTCGGCGGCTCCCTTCTTCAGTTCCGCGCAGGTGTTGTAGGTGGCCTCCGTGCAGTTGCCGAAGCCCTTGGTGATGTCGCTGTCGCCGTAGTCCATCGCCCGGCGGCCGGCCGGGAAGCCGGAGCCGGACCGGTTGAAGGCGCTGTTCACCTGGTCGCGGGTGCCGGTCGTGGTGATGCCCTCCAGCGGGCCGAGCCTGCCCTCCAGGCTCTTCCAGCCACGGCCGCCGACGTCCGGGGTGCTGCCGCCGTGGTACTCGTAGAAGCCGTAGAGCACCTGGATGCCGGCGGCCGTCAGCCGCTGAGCC
The DNA here is from genome assembly GCF_053597855.1 of Kitasatospora sp. NPDC001225. Taxonomy (NCBI): domain Bacteria; kingdom Bacillati; phylum Actinomycetota; class Actinomycetes; order Kitasatosporales; family Streptomycetaceae; genus Kitasatospora; species Kitasatospora sp. NPDC001225. Next base: position 23,888 of record NZ_JBSFJC010000119.1, on the reverse strand, counting down.
TTGTCGCGCAGTCCGGCGACGCTGCAGGTGCGGTTCGGCTCCTCGCCGCAGTAGTTGGGGTCCTTGATGTCCAGCCAGACCAGCGACAGCCGGCGGCCCGCGTTGGCGTTGGAGAGGATGCGGTCGAGCATGCTGTCGAAGCTGGGGCCGAGCCGGTTCTCGCCGGCCGAGGAACAGTCGTGGTAGGCGCGCCACTCGTTCGGGTTCCACCAGGCGCAGACGTCGATCTCGATGGCGTTGGCGCCGTGGTTGATCGCGGCGTCCACGCCGTCCAGGGTGTCGACCCGGTGCGCGATGGCGTAGATCGGGTGACGCTGGTCGGCGGCGGCCGCCGGGGTGGTGCCGAGCGCGGTGACGCCGACGATCCCGGACAGCGCCGCCGTCAGGGCCGACAGCGTCCGCAGGTGTGCACCGCGCCTGTGGTGAGTGGTCAAGAGGTGCTCCTTCTCGCTGGTGCTCGAAGTCGTCCGTACTCAGGCGTGCTCGGATCTACTCGGACGTACTCGGACAACCGATATCACCGACTCCTCGTCGCCGTACGGTGAACGAGCGACACCTGCGGTCTCGCGGGCGCCACCGCTCAGCCGAGCGGTGCCAGTACCCCGTAGGCGTCGGAGGAGTACGCGGCGAGGTCGGGGTGGCGCTTGAGCAGGCCCGCCAGGTCGTCGAGCGCCCCGGGCTGCTCCGTCATCCGCCGCGGCAGCACCAGCCGGCCGCCCTGCTCCGGCGGGACCAGGCCGCTCACCAGGGCGCGGCGCACGGTCCGCTCGTGCCGGGTACCACGGCCGGTGCCGCCGTACGGGTCGCGGGCCAGGGCGCTGACGCCACCGCGGGCGGAGAGCTGGTCGAGCTCCGGGACGAGCCGCCAGACCTGCTGGGCGTGGTGGCTCTGCACCGAACCGGCCAGGTTCGCCTCCAGGCCGTGGGCGTGGCACAGCTCCACGAGGAACCGGATCTCCTCCAGCGAGAGGATGCCGGCCCTGGCCAGACCGTGCCGGTCGGTGTCGTGGCGGTCGAGGTCGGCGAGCTCCGGGCTGCCGGCGGTGGAGACCAGTCCGATCCGGGCGACCTTCAGCAGGATGCTGGTGTCCACCATGATCGCGTCGGCGCCGGCCGCCGCGCTGGCCTCGACCATCGCGCGGATCGCCTCCCGATCGGTGCGACGGGCCGTCGTGAGACCGTAACCCGCGTGGGAGAACGGCTCGTTGACGGCCACGAAACCGCCGGTCGTGCCCGTCGGCAGGGCGCCGGAGGCCCTCAGCTCGGCCGGCTCCGGCCGCCGGCCGCCGAACAGCGGCTCGCCGTGCGGGTCGAGCAGTGCGTCCGCGTACTCGGCGAGGTCGAACGCCCCGGGCGTGGACGGCTCGCACGGGTAGTACTCCCGCAGGCCCACCAGGGCGCGCCGCACCTGCGGCAGTGTCTTGCGGGCGTCCCACAGGTCGAGGTCCTGCGCGAACAGGACGGACATCACCCGGGTGTGCGACAGCCGGTCGGTCCGGCGCAGCGTCGCCGTGATCTCGCCGAGCACGTCGGCCAGTTCACCGGTCCGCATGCCGTCCAGGCCGACCTTGACGATCCCGCAGGGATGCACCCGGGTGCCCATCGCCAGGGCGACGCCGAGGGCGGCCTGGGCCGCCTTGCCGACCTGCTCGTACGCCGACTTGGGCAGCGCCAGACCGTTCTCCGCGCGCCGGTACAGCAGCTGGTCCTCGCCGATGTTGGTGCTCAGCTGGACCGGGAGGTCCCGCCGGGCGGCCAGCACCGCGTCCGCGATGTCCATGATCCGGCGCGGTTTGATCGTGCCGAGCGCGCTGCGCGGATCCTCGCTGTCGATGATCCGCGCGCCGCCGAGGACCGCCTCCCGCGCCTCCTGCGGGTCGAAGACGCTGACCAGCAGCCGTCGATCCGCCCCGACCTCGCCGGGTATGCCGGACATTCCGATGGTCGACACCGTTCCCCCTCCGAGAACTGACTGTTCGTTCGGGGGTCAGTCTTGACCGCAAGAGGTGCTCAACCGACCGATCGGCGACCGATCCTCACTCGAAGGAGTGAGATCACTTGACAGCAGGGTGACCAGGCGGCGATGCCGCCCCGGCACGCGGCCGGTCCGCGGGCGCCGCCGGGTGCTCCGTCGGCGCCCACGGGCCCGTCACCGTCGCGGACCCGTCACCGTCGCGGGCCGGCCACGGCGTACAGCGCGCCACCGGTCACCAGCAGGGCCACCGCGGTCCAGGTGGACACCCCCGTCCCGGCCGGACAGGTCATCCAGCCGATCGCCTTCCCCACGGTGGTGGGCGGCAGCGGGGGGACGAGGATGGTGAAGCCGAGCCAGCCGATCGGCAGGATCCAGGCGAGGTGCGCTCCGCAGAGCACCGCCCCGAGCGCGGCCAGGCCGGCCAGGCCCGCGGTGTCCCGGAGGACGACCTCGGTGGGGGCGAACCTCGGCCCCGCGGCCTGCACCGCCAGCACCGCGGCGCCCACGACCACGCCGATCAGCAGCGCGTGCGCCGCCCGGCGGGGCGCCCACCGGATCGCGGCCGTCCGGTCCAGTGCGGAGTCCTGCCCGCCGAGCCCGACGGAGCCGGCCGCCACGCCCGCGGCGAGCACGAAGTACACGATCGGGTTGATCGCGTCCGCCTCCACCGCGCCCGTGCCGCCGCCCCGGTTGAAGGCCCACACCACCAGGGCGGTGAGCGCGACCGCGGCCGCCGACGTAGGCACCTGCCGTGAACGCGCGTACAGCGTCAGCCACCTCACCGCGACACCTCCCCGGCCAGCACCGGAATCTGGTCCTGCCGCGCGCAGGACAGGGAGGCGGCGTGCAGCGCGACGATCCGCGAGCGCTGCTCCGCCGGCGGCAGTGCCGCCAGCTTCTGCCACGCGGTGTCGGCCGCCGCCCAGGTCTCGACCTCGTACGCGGTGGTGCCCTTCGGCGCCAGCGGTTGGAGCTGGGGGTCGTGGAGCGCCCAGCTCACGGCGATGCTCTGGGCGGGGATGGCCTGGTGCCCGCCGCCCTCCTTGTCGTTGTCCGGGTAGCAGCTCGGTGCCAGGCCCTTGGCGATCAGCGCGCGGGTCAGCTGCTCGCCCGTCGCGTCGGCGAGCAGCCGTTCGCTGAAGTCGACCAGCAGCACGTCCGCGGAGAGTTCGCGCGCCTCGGCGAGCTCGTGCAGCGCGGTGTCCTCCCGTACCGAGGTCGGCGCCCGGTCGCCCAGGACCTCGTGCAGCACGCGCAGCGCGTCCTTGCTGCGCTGGGTGAGCTCGGCCAGGTGGGAACGGCTCGCCTGCGACACGCACACCGGCCCGTCGCACACCAGCGCCGCGGCGGCCTTGTCGACGACGTAGACGTCGCGCGCGGCGGACGGGAGGACCAGCAGGGCCAGGGCCAGGCCGGCCAGGGCGGGAGTCACCGCGAGCAGCCGGGCCCGCCGGGTCGCGGCCGCCAGCAGCGCGACGCCGGTGGCGAGCAGGCCGAGCAGCCAGAGCGTCTGGCCGAGGTGGACGGAGCCGGCCAGGGTCAGCTGCATCTGCCGCGGCTCCGGGGTCGCCGGGGACAGCAGGGCGAACCGGTTCGCCACCCGGCCCGTCGGTACCGCCCCTTCGTTGTTCATCCGCAGGAACAGGCCCGTCCCCACGAAGACGATCACCACCAGGGCCGGCGGGGTGAGGACGGAGGGCAGCGCCCGCGCGACGCCCATGCCGAACACGGCGCCCGCGACCAGGGCCAGTGCCGCCACCAGCGAGATCGGCAGCCAGCCGAGGGGGGTGTAGGTGGTCGGACCGGACGCCACCTGGACCCCGCCCACCAGGACCAGCAGGCCGAAGCCCACCGCCAGCGCGAGCCCGATCGCACCGGCTGGCAGCGCCGCGCGGCGCCAGGCCGGCCGCGGCGTGGTCGTCAGCAGCTCGGTCATCCGCGAGCGGGGTTCGCGCAGCCCGTACACCGCCCCGACGCCGATCACGAAGGGCCACCAGAAGGTCAGCAGGGACCGGGTCCAGAACGCCATGGTGGTCCACTGGGCCGTCCACCCCGCGGTGCCGTGCCACCAGAACGCGTCGAACGGGAGGAAGACCGCCAGGCTGCCGCCCAGGACGACGGCTCCGGCCCAGGGGGCGGCCGAGCGCTTCAGCTCGGTTCGCAGCACGCGTGCGTTCACCAGGCGCTCCCCTGCTGGCCGGAGGTGCGGAGCAGCGCCGAGTAGCCGCGCTCCAGGGGGCTGTCGCCGGGGTGCTCGGCGCTGCCCGCCGCGCCCAGCTCGTCCGGCGTGCCCTGGAAGACGAGGCGGCCGTCGGCGAAGAGCACCACGTCGGAGCAGGCGGCCGCGACGTCCTCGACCAGGTGGGTGGAGACGACCACGCAGGTGTCGCGGCCCAGGTCGGTCAGCAGTTCGCGGAAGCGCAGCCGCTGGGCCGGGTCGAGGCCGGCCGTCGGCTCGTCCAGCAGCAGCACCGCCGGGGAGTTGACGATGGCCTGGGCGATGCCGGCCCGCCGCACCATGCCGCCGGACAGGGTCTTCATCCGGTGGTCGGCGCGGTCCGCCAGGCCCACCCGTTCCACGGCGCGCTGGACGGCGTCGGGGATGTCCCGCTTCGGGACCTCCTTCAGCCAGGCCATGTACTCGACGAACTCGCGTACGGTGAACCGCTTGTAGTAGCCGAAGTCCTGCGGCAGGTAACCGATGCGGCGGCGCAGGGCCCGGTGGTCGCCCACCCTGCCGAGGGAGGTGCCGAGCATCTCCAGCTCGCCCTCGGTGGGGCGCAGCACGGTGGCCAGCGTCCGGATCAGGGTGGTCTTGCCCGCTCCGTTGGGCCCGAGGAGGCCGTGGGCACCGATGCCCAGCGAGAGGTCGAGGCCGTCGACGGCCATCTTGCTCCGTCCGACGCGGACCTTCAGGCCGCTGGCCCGGATCTCCCAGGGGTAGGTCTTCGGCGCGGTGTCGGCCGCGCTCGCCGTATACGTCATGCGAGGGTCCCTTTCGAGGACGGACAGGGTGGACATGGGTTTCACAGCGTCGAGTACGTGTCCCGGCGGGCGATCACGGCGCAGACGCCGAGCGCGAGGAGCAGTCCCCAGACGGGCAACTGGTCGCGTTGCAGGGCCAGTTGGAGGAAGGCGGGGACCCGGCCGGTGATCGAGGTGGGGGCCACGACGACGAGGCCCCACCCGGCCGCCAGCCCGAGGGCGGCACGGGTCACCCCGACCACGCTGCCCAGCGCCAGGGCGGTGGAGGTGAAGGCCAGGGAGGGCAGCAGCCATTGCGCGGCCGTCGTGCTCCCGGTCAGCCATCCCCCCAACAGGAGGACGGGCAGGACCACCACGAGGACCGAGGTGGTGCGCCTGAGCAGCAGGGGCAGGCCGGCCCGGGCGGTGGAGGCGGTCAGTTCGTGGGCCGGGTCCAGGCCGCTGGACCAGGACGCGGCGACGCCGCACAGCGGCAGCACCGGCGCGATCAGCGAGACCGGTGAGGAGCTGCCGAAGACCTCCGCCGGGGCGGCCGCGTCGAGCAGCAGCGCCACCAGGGTGACGACGGCGGTCATGGCCAGCCACGGGGTCATGGCCGGCGTCAGCCAGGACGACACCCACCTCGGCCGGCGCCACCGCGGGGGCACCGCGCCCACCGCGTCCAACCGCGGTTCCAGGCCGGCCCGGACGGTGTCGACGAGCGCGGCGATGTCGGGTGCCCCGGTGGCGACGGAGGCCGCCAGCAGGCTCCGGCAGGGCGCGCACGTCTCCAGGTGGGCCTCCAGCGCCCAGACCGTGTCCGCCGCCATCGTCGTGACGCCACGTGCGTAGTCGTCGATCAACTGCCTGGTCGCGTGTTCCCCACTCATGCCAGCGCCTCCCGCATCGCGATCCGGGCCCGACGGGCACGGGTCTTGACCGTGCCTTCGGGCAGTCTGAGCAGGACGGCGGTCTCCCGGACGGAGAGCCCGTCCAGCACCGTGGCCTGCAGTACCTCTCGGAGTTCCGGCGCCAGCCGGCGCAGGGCGTCCCCGACGTCACCGCCGACGGTGCCGGCGAGCACCTCCTCCTCCGCCGCGGGCACCACCGCGCGCTCGGCGGCGGCGACCGGCGGTTCGGCGTGGTGGGCCCGGCGCCGGAACGCGTCGACGAGGCGGCGCGCCGCGATCGTCCACAGCCAGCCGACGGCCGTCCCGCCGACCGCGCTCCCGGCGAACGCGCCGGCGGCGCGCCAGACCGCGAGGTAGGTCTCCTGCATGACTTCGGCGACGATCTGCTCGTCCGCGCAGCGGCGGCGCAGCCGTACGGCGAGCCAGGGCGACGTCCGCCGGTACAGCTCGTCGAAGGCCCCGCGGTCGCCCTTGGCCACCAGCCGGAGGAGGCGTTCCTCGTCCAGGTCGTCCAGTGTTCTCCTGCGTGATCTCACACCAGCCAGACGCCCGATGCGGCGTGCGGGTTCTGCATCGGAGGTGACCTGCGTCACATCCGGGCGGAATCGGCCGGCCTCCGCTGACCGGCCTTTCAGCAACCGCACGGGGCCGGCGCCCGCGCCCCGGTAAGGTGGTGGATCGTGGCCAGTCGTAAAACGTCGATCTTGGAAGCAGCGGCGCGGGTGATCGCGCGACGCGGGGTGCGCGGGCTGCGGGTGGAGGAGCTCGCCGCCGAGGCGGGCGTGTCCACCGCGCTGATCTACTACCACTTCAAGGACCGGACGGGGATCCTCCGGCAGACGATGGAGTTCATCAACGACCGGGCGGAGCGGTACACGACCGAGCGCGCCGAGGACGCCCCGCCGCTGACGCCCCGCGAGGAGCTGGAGCAGACCCTGCTGCTGGAGCTCCAGGACACCGCCGAGGTGCGGGAGAACAGCACCGCCTGGGGCGAGCTGCGGGCGAGCGCGGTGTTCGACGAGACGCTGCGCGAGGACCTGGCGCGGGCCACCCGGATCTGGGTGCAGGAGGTCGCCGAACTGCTCGGCACCGTACGGCCGATGTCCTCGGCGGTCGCGCTGGCCGGGGCGGCGGAGCGGCTGACCGCGCTGCTGGAGGGGCTGAGCACGCGCTGGCTGAGCGGCAGCCTGCCGCTGGCGCACGCCCGCACACTCATGGCCGACGCGGTCGACGCCGAGGTGGCCCGGCTCGGGTCCTGATCCGTACGGACCGCGCGAGGGGCCTCACGCTGCGCACGGAGCCCGTCAAGGATGCGTTAGGGCATGACCGCGAGTTTGACTGACTTTTCAGTCAGTGCGAGCCTGAACCCGCGGCAGGGTGCTGCCGCCCGTCCGTCCCCACGTGCGCCGCCCCGGCGCGGCGCGAAGAGTGGAGTCGGCGGCCCCCGGCACCCCTCCCGGCACCGTCGCACGATCTGGAGGCCCTCATGACCCACTACCGCGATGACCGCTCCACCGAGCCCTACCCCTGGGTGCCGGCGGACGACGTCCCGCACGCGCGGACCTGGATGTCCTGGCCCTCCCGCCGGGGCGTGTGGGGACTGCGGCTGGGCGGCGTCCAGGAGGACATCGCCCTGATCGCCCGCACGATCGCCGAGTTCGAGCCGGTGGTGATGTGCGCCCCCGACGACTGGACGGCGGGCAAGGCCCAGTCCTGGTGCGGCTCCGGAGTGGAGGTGATCACCGCGATCCCCACCGACGACCTGTGGATGCGCGACACCGCGCCGGTGTTCCGCCGGGACGGGTACGGCGGCCTGGACGCCGTGGTCCTCAACTTCAACGGCTGGGGCAACAAGCAGGTGCACCACGACGACGCCCGGGTCGCCGAGCTCGTCGCCACCCGCCGCGGCCTGCGCCACACCTTCGCGGACTTCGTCGGCGAGGGCGGCGCGATCGAGACCGACGGCGACGGCACCGTGATGGCCACCGAGAGCAGCCTGGTGAACAAGAACCGCAACCGCGGCATGAGCCGGGACGAGATCGAGGAGGCCGTCCTGGAGGCCTACGGCGCCGACACGATGATCTGGCTGCCCGGGATCAAGGGCCAGGACATCACCGACGACCACGTGGACGTCACCTCCCGGTTCGTCCGCCCCGGCACGGTGATGGTGCAGCTGCCGCCGGCCGACCGCAACGACGCCTGGGCCCGGGACGCCCGCGAGCAGTTCGCGATCCTCTCCGCCGCCACCGACGCCCGGGGGCGCCGCCTGCAGGTCGTCCCGGTGCACGGCCCGGACACCGTCCGCTCCCGCAGCTCCAAGTTCGTCGACTCCTACCTCAACTTCCACGTCGTCAACGGGGGTGTCATCACCGCCCAGTTCGGCGACGCGTACAAGGACGCCGCCGCCCGGGACGCGCTCGCCGCGGCCTTCCCCGGCCGTGAGGTGGTGCAGATCGACGTCGACCGCCTGATGGCCGGGGGCGGCGGCATCCACTGCTCGACCATGCACGAACCGCTGCCGTAACCCGGCCGCCCCGCGCACTCTCCTCCACCACCACCCAGACCCTCAGCTGGAGTTCCCGCATGACCAACGCCCTGTCCCGCCGCACCCTGATCCGCAGGCTCGCCGGCGTCGGCGCCGGAGTCGGCGCCCTCACCCTCGGCCTCACCGCCTGCGACCCCAACGACCTGAAGGACCTCGACGGCGCCGTACCGCCCACGCGGCCCGGTGGCACCCCCGGCGTGCGCCGCTTCGGCGCCGAGTGGGACAAGCACCTGCGCACGGTGATGTCCTGGCCCGCCTCCGAGAACGTCTGGGGCGACCAGCTCGCGGACGTCCGCCGGGACGTCGCCGGCCTGGCCCAGGCCATCGCCGCCCGCGAACCCGTCGTCCTGATGGCCCGGCCCGAACAGGCGGACGCCGCCCGGAAGGCCTGCGGCTCGGCGGTCGAGGTCGTCCCGATCGCGGTCGACGACCTGTGGGCCCGGGACACCCTGCCGGTGTTCGTCGAGGAGGGCGGCACGGTCAAGGGCGTCGACTTCAACTTCAACGGCTGGGGCGGCAAGCAGCAGCGCGGCAACGACTCCAAGGTCGCCCGGACGGTGCTGGCCAAGTACGGCGTCGAGCGGATCGAGACCCGGCTGGTCGCCGAGGGCGGCTCCTTCGAGACCGACGGCCAGGGCACCCTGATGGTCACCGAGAGCTCCGTCGTCAACGACAACCGCAACCCGGGCATGAGCCGGGACGCGGTCGAGGCCGAGCTGAAGAAGGTCCTCGGCGTGACCAAGGTGATCTGGCTGGCGGGCGTCAAGGGCAAGGACATCACCGACGCCCACGTCGACTGCCTGACCCGCTTCGTCGCCCCCGGCGTGGTCCTGCTCGACCAGGCCTTCCCCGGCACCCCGGCGGACGTCTGGTCCCGCTCGGCCGACCAGGCCCGCGACGTCCTGAAGGACGCCACCGACGCGACGGGCCGGAAGCTCCAGGTGGTGGAGCTCCAGCAGCCCGATCCCGACAAGATCACCGGGCGCGGCGACGCCTTCGTCTCCTCGTACATGAACTTCTACATCGGCACCAAGGGCGTCTACCTGCCGAAGTTCGGCGACGCCAGGGCCGACGACCGGGCCCAGCAGCTCATGAAGCAGTACTTCCCGGGCCGCGAGATCGTGCCGGTCAAGATCGACGCGATCGCGGCCGGCGGTGGCGGCATCCACTGCGCCACCCACGACATCCCCGCCCTGGGCTGACCGGACCGGCCGGGCCGGGGGCGACCCCGGACCGGCCTCCGTTCGGGGCCGGGTCCGGTCGGCGGGCCGGACCCGGCCCCGGCGGGTTCACGCCGCGGGCTGCTGCTGGGTGACGCAGTGGATCCCGCCGCCGCCCGCCCCGAGGGAGTCGATGTTGAGCTGCTCGACGGTGCGGCCGGGGAACAGCCGGGCGAGGGCCGTCCTGGCGGCGCTGTCGGCCTTGGTGTCGCCGAACTGCGCCGCGATCACCGCGTTGTTGCACAGGTAGTAGTTGGCGTAGGAGCCGACGAAGTTGGGGTCGGTCGAGCGGATCAGGTTGTAGTCGGGCCCCTGGATCCGGCTGACCGCGAACGGGGTGCCCTGGGCACCGGTGGTGGTGGTCAGGATCCGGTACTGCTGCCGTGCGTCGTTCGACCAGGCGTCGGTGTCGCTCGCCAGCGGCATCTGGACCACGGCCGTCCCCGCGTCGAGGAAGCGGGAGGTGGCGTCCACGTGGTCGTCGGTGATGTCCTGGCCGGCCACACCGTTGAACCAGACCACCGTGCTGGCGCCGTACGCGGCGCACATCGCGCTCTCGACCGCGGCCTGGGACATGCCGGGGTTGCGGTTGGCGTTGAGGATGCTGCTGCGGGTGGCCATCAGCGTGCCGGCCGCGTCGGTCTCGATGGCACCGCCCTCGGCGACCAGCCCGGCGGCGGTGAACGGCAGGCCGAGGTAGGCGGCGACGCGCCCGGCGACCAGGGCGTCGTTGCCGTGCGGGTTCTGGTGGTTGCCCCAGCCGTTGAAGTTGAGGCCGATCGTGTCGAGGCCGCCGGCGCCGTCGGTGCGGAAGACCGGACCGGTGTCGCGCATCCAGCAGTCGTCGACCGGGATGTCCCCGATGACGGTGACGGCCGAACCGCACATCGAGCGCGCCTTGGCGACGCTCGCCGGGTTGGCGCACATGGTCACCGGCTCGTACTTCGCGATGGTCTTCGCGATCAGGGCGATGTTCGACTGGACACCGCCGAGCTTGTTCCGCCAGATGGTGCTGCTGTCCGGCCAGGCCATCCAGGTGCGGGTGTGCCGGACGGTGTCCAGCGGCACCCGGAGGCCGGCGGCGACAGCCGGGCCCGCGGTGGTGGTGCGGGGTTGCGCGGCCCGGGCCTGCCCACCGCTCGCCGCGGTCAGCGCGGTGCCCGCGACAGCGAGCCCGGCGGCCGTCAGGAACCGGCGTCGGCCGAGCCCTCCGTCGATCGCCGGATGGGATCTGAAGCTGCCCTCCATCACTACCTCCCTGTCAAAGTACGCTGCCTATCCGGCAGTTGACCGAAAAGGTAAAACTGACCAAGCGCTCGGTCAATACTTTGCGCAGAGATCGGTGCCGATGCGCCCCTGCCGCTCCCCCGCAGTCGTTACAGTGGCGGCCATGGCGACACAGGCGACGGGCGCAGCCCCGCGTACGGCCCCCGGCCCCGGCGGCACCGGCCGGGCGCGCGCTTCCGCCAAGGGCGAGCAGACCCGGGCCCGGCTGATCGCCGCGGCCCGCACCCTGCTCGCCGGCGACGGCGCCGGGCGGTTCACCACCCGCAACGTGGCCGCGCTGTGCGGGGTCTCGCACGGGATGTGCCACTACCACTTCGCGGACCGCACCGACCTGATCGTCGCGGTGGTCGAGGACATCCGGCCCGAGTGGATCACGCCGCTGGAGGAGGCGGTCGCCGGCCCCGGCGGCTACGCCGAACGCTCCGAGCGGGTCCTGGCACTGCTCACCCGGCCCGAGAGCCCCGACCTCGCCCGCCTGCACGCGGCCCTGCACTGGCTCGCCCTCAACGACGAACGCGTCCGCGCCAGCCTGGAGGCCGAGTACGCGCGCTGGCGGTCCTCCTTCGTCGGCCTGTTCCGCTGCCTGCTGGACGAGCGCGGCGACGGCGCCGACCCGGTGCCGCTCGGCGAGGCCTTCGCCGCCGCCGTGGACGGGCTCGCCGCCATCGGGTCGCTGGACGGGACGGTGGACGCCGAGCGGGTGCTGCGGACGCTGCTGGACTCGCTCTCCTCCGCCGCCGCCCGGCCGGCCGGCGCCTGACGGTCCCATCATCTGACCCCGCGTCACCCGGTGGACCCGGGCGCGACGGGCTGCTGCTGGGTGGCGCAGTGGATGCCCCCGCCGCCCGCGGCGATGTGGTTGATGCCGACCTGGGTGACCTTGCGCCCCGGGTGGAGGTCGCCGATGATGCCGGCCGCCCGGTCGTCGGTGGCCTGGTCGCCGAAGCGCGGGACGATGACGCCGCCGTTGCAGACGTAGTAGTTGATGTAGGTGGCGAGGAAGTCCTTGCCGGCGCCCTGGATCAGGGTGACGTCGGGCTCGGGCAGGTCGACCACGGTGAGCGTGCGGCCCTTGGCGTCGGTCTCGGACTGGAGCACCTGGACGGCCTGCGCGGAGGCGGTGGTCCAGACGTCCGGCGGGGTGTCGGCGGCGGGCCGGTGCAGCACCACGGTGCCCGGCTCGGCGAAGCGGGCGAGGGCGTCGACGTGGCAGTCGGTGATGTCCTGCCCGGCGACGCCCTTGAACCAGATCACCTTCTCGACGCCGAGCAGGCCCTTGAGGCTCGCCTCGATCTCGTCGCGGGACTTGCCGGGGTTGCGGTTGTCGTTGACCCAGGAGCTCTCGGTGGCCATCAGGGTGCCCTCGCCGTCCACCTCGATGCCGCCGCCCTCCCCGGTGACCGACGCCTGGACGCGGGTGATGCCGTAGTGGTCCAGGAGGTAGCGGGCGACCAGGGCGTCGTTGGCGTGGGTCTGCTTGCCGCCCCAGCCGTTGAAGTTGAAGTCGACCCCGGCGAGCCCCTTCGGGCCCGTGACGAAGGTCGGGCCGGTGTCCCGGGCCCACAGGTCGTCGACCTTCAGTTCCAGCACCTCGACCGAGGAGCCGCAGGCCTGCCGGGCCTGGTCGGCCTGGTCGGGGCGGGCCAGCAGGACGACCGGCTCGAAGCCGGCGATCGCCTGGGCCAGCCCGGCGATGTCCTGCCGGACGCCCGGCAGTTGGTCGCCCCACACCTCCTCCAGTGCCGGCCAGGCCATGAAGGTGCGGGTGTGCGGGCCGGACTCGGCCGGCATGGCCCACCCGCCGGCCGCCGGGCTCCCCGACCCGGCCGCCCCCGAGGCCGGACCGCTCTGACCGGACTGCTCCCCCGATCCGCTGTCGGAGGAGCAGCCACCGGTCAGGGCCAGCGCGGCGAGCGCGGCCCCGGACTGCAGGAGTGAACGGCGGGACGGCCGGGGGTGAGCCATGGGGCCTCGTTCCGGTTGGGGTCGGGTTCGGCTCCGCAGGCTACTGATCGGAAGGTCAGATTCCGGTGCGGCACGCACCCGCCGTTCGGGGGAATCCGCTCGCACCCCCGCTCACCTCCCCTCGGCTCACGCCGCCTCGGTCACCGCCTCCCGCTCGCGGCGCAGCCGGTGCTCGGTGCGGATGCCGGACCAGGCGGTGCAGGCCAGGCTGGCGGCGATGAGGCCCTCGGCCCAGAAGAACGCCACGTAGTCGATCAGGGATCCGATCGGCGGCGCCCCGGGGGCCGCGTTGCGCATGCCGATCAGGGCGAACAGGCTCGCCGCCATCCAGCCCAGGGAGGGCCAGACCAGCCCCTCGCGCTTGCGGTACAGCACCTCGGCGGCGCCGAGGACGGCCAGGGCGATGGCCCACATGGCCGCGATCATGAACCAGGAGAGGATGAAGGTGCTGCGGGACCGGGTGATCCGCGTATCCAGGGTCACCGCACCGGAGCTCGCGGTGGTGGCCTGCGGGCGCAGTACGAAGAACGGGTCGGTGTCGGTGAGGACCAGGCCGACGGGCACGGCCGCGCCCCCGCTGGTGGCGGTGAAGCCGGCCTCGGCGCGGTAGCGGTCGAACGGGTAGTCCGTCTTGGTGCCGTCGTACGTCCCCACCTGGACGAGCTGGGACGCCGCGGCCTCCCCCTCGGCCGCCCGGATGGTCACCTTGGGGGTGCCGGTGACGGTGATCTCGACGGGGCGGGCGAAGGTCTGGGAGTCCGGCCCGGCGGCGAACCTGCCGTGCGGGACGGGGGTGACGTAGAGGGTCAGCTGCTGGGCGGTCGGGTCCACGTCCTGGGCGGTGACGTCCAGTTCGATCCAGTCGGGCGTCGAGGGGACCGCCAGCTCCCTGGTCTGTTCACGGGTGTCGCGCTCGTTGAGGTACAGCCCGATGCCCGACCCGCAGAGGGTGACGACCACCGCCAGGACGGCGGCGAACCGCCAACGGCGGCGGGGGGATCGGTGCGCGGCCCGGTCGGTCGCGCTGGTGTCGTCGGTGGTGACCTGCACGGTCGTCCTTCCTGCGGCGGTGGCGCCGGGCCGGCAGGGTCGCTGCTGCCCGGCGTCGCCCGCCGGTGTTGCTCGGTCGCTCCGGCCCGGCAGGTCCCACCACCTGCCGGGCCGGAGCCGTCTTACAAGGCGCGGCGCGCGGCGGCGATCCGGTCGGGATCCCAGCCGGGCCGGGGGACGGACTCCAGCAGCAGCCGGGTGTAGGCGTGCTGCGGGGAGTCCAGGACGTGGGCGGTGGGGCCGGATTCGACGATCCGTCCGTGGCGCATCACGACGACCTCGTCGGTGACGCAGCGGACGACGCCGAGGTCGTGGGTGATGAACAGGTAGCCGATGCCGGTCCGTTCGCGGATGTCGGCGAGCAGGTTGAGGACCTGCGCCTGCACGGAGACGTCCAGCGCGGCGACCGCCTCGTCCAGCACCAGGACGGCCGGTTGGACGGCCAACGCCCGTGCGATGGCGACGCGTTGGCGCTGGCCGCCGGAGAGCTGCCGGGGCAGCGCGTCGGCCGCCCGGCTGCCGAGGCCGACCTGGTCGAGGAGTTCGCGGATCCGGGCCGCGTGGTCGGTGCCGGGGAAGTGCAGCCGCAGGGTCTCGCGGAGCACGGCCTCGACGCTGGTGCGCGGGTCCAGGGAGAGGTACGGGTCCTGGAAGACCATCTGGACCTCGCGGGCGCGGGCCAGCCGCCCGGCCCTCCCCCGCACCCGGCCGGCGCGGGCCCGGCCCCGGACGGCGACCCGCCCCTCGTCGGCCTGTTCGAGGCCGACGACGATCCGGGCGGTGGTCGTCTTGCCGGAGCCGGACTCGCCCACGATGCCGAGCGATCCGCCGGCCGGGAGGGTGAAGGAGACGTCGTCCACCGCCCGTACGGTGCCGAAGGTCCGGCACAGTCCGGTGACCTCCAGTACGGCCTCAGGCATCGGCGCGGCTCCCTTCGAGCGGGTGGTGGCAGGCGACCGGGCCCGGCGCCGGGGTCTCCTCGCGGCACAGGGTGGTCGCCCGGGGGCACCGGGGGGCGAACGCGCAGCCCGTCAACTCCTCGCGCAGGTCCGGTGGTTGGCCGTCGATGGCGGCGAGTCGGCCGCTCCCGGAGTCCAGCCCCGGGGTGGCGGCCAGCAGCGCGGCGGTGTAGGGGTGGCGGGGCCGGGCGAAGAGCGCCTCGGCGGGGCCGCTCTCGACGATCCGCCCGGCGTACATGACGTGGACCCGGTCGCTGATGGCGGCGGCGAGGCCGAGGTCGTGGGTGACGAACAGCAGGCCGGTGCCGAAGCGTTGGCGCAGCCGGTCGAGGAGCGCGACCACCTCGGCCTGGCTGGTGACGTCGAGCGCGGTGGTGGGCTCGTCGGCGAGCAGCAGGACCGGGTCGCCCATCAGCGCGGCGGCGATCATGACGCGTTGGAGCATGCCGCCGGACAGCTGGCCGGGGTAGCGGCGCAGCAGTTCCGGGCCGAGGCCCACGGCGTCGAGCAGTTCGACCGCCCGCCGCTCGGCGTCCTCCCGGCTCGTCCGGCCGCCGAGGCGGACGCCCTCGGTGAGGAAGTCGCCGACGCGGCGCAGCGGGTTGATCGCGGCCCTGGGGTCCTGGAAGACCATGGCGGCCCGGCCGGTGCGCAGGGCGCGCAGCCGGTCGGGGCCCATCGTCAGGACGTCCTCGCCGTCGACCAGGACGCTGCCCTCGGCGGTGGCGCCGGGCGGCAGCAGGCCGAGGGCGCTGCGGGAGGTGAGGCTCTTGCCGGAGCCGGACTCGCCGACCAGGGCCACGGTCTCCCCGGGGCCCACGGCGAGGTCGACCCCGTCGAGGACGGGCCGGGCGGTGCCGGGCAGGCGGAGCCGCAGGCCCCGGATGTCGAGGGCGTTCACGCGGTCCTCCGGTTCGGGGCTGCGCCGGTTCGTCGGGTCCCCCGGTTCGTCGTTCTCCGGTTCGTCGTTCTCCGGCTCATCGGCTCCTCCGGGCGACGCGGTCGGCCCAGCGCTCGCCGACGACGTTGAACGCGACGACGGTGAGCACGAGGAGGACGCACGGCAGGATCGCGGAGAGCGGGTAGCCGTGCTGGATCGCCGTCTGGCCGTCGAAGACCATCCGCCCCCAGTCGGGGGTGAGCGCGGGGACGCCGAGGCCGAGGAAGGAGAGGCCGGCGAGGTCCATGAGGGCGTAGCCGAAGTTGATGGTGGACTGCGCCAGGACGATCGGGGCGATGTTGGGCAGGACGTGCCGCAGGCAGATCTGCGCGGCGGAGTGGCCCTGGACCTGGTACGCGGCGACGTAGGGCCGTTCGCGTTCGGCCAGCACCAGGGAGCGGGTCAGCCGCGAGACGTACGGCAGGTAGGCGATCGCGAGGGCGACGACGGGGGCGAGGAGGCCCTCCCCGTACACCGAGACGATCAGGATGGCGAGCAGCATGCCGGGGAAGGCGAAGACCAGTTCGGTGCCGCGGGAGAGGACGGAGTCGAGCCAGCCGCCCCGCCAGCCGGCGACCAGGCCGACCAGGACGCCGGCGACGGTGGAGAAGGCGACCACGCCGAGCGGGCCGAGCAGGGAGGTGCGGGCCCCGAGCAGGAGCCGGGAGAGGGTGTCGCGGCCGGCGGCGTCGACGCCGAGCAGGTGGTCGGACGAGGGGCCGGCGAGGGCGTTGCCGAGGTCGACGGCGTTCGGGTCGTCCGGCGCGATCCAGGGGGCGAGCAGGGCGGCGAGCACCACCAGGGCGACGAGGCCGAGGCAGGCCAGGTGGAGCGGGGCGCGGGCGGCCCTGAGGCGGCCGAGGCCGGGCCGGCGGGTGAGGGCGACACTCATGCGTCGGCCCTCCTCGAACCGAGGGCGACCCGGGGGTCGACCAGCGGGTGGAGCAGGTCGACGACCAGGTTCACGGTCATGAACAGGGCGACGATCAGCAGCGAGATGGCCTGGACGGTGGGGAAGTCCTTGGTGGTGGTGGACAGTTCGAGGAGCTGGCCGATGCCGCCGATGCTGAACGCGGACTCCACCAGGATCGTGCAGACCAGCAGGGTGGAGACGATCAGGCCGCCGGTGGTCAGCACGGTGCCCAGCGAGTTGCGGAACACGTGGCGGCGGATCACCTCGCGCTCGGGCACGCCGCGGCTGCGGGCGACGGCGACGTGCTCGCCCTCCAGGGCGTCCAGCATCGCCGAGCGGGTGACCCGGGCGAGCATCCCGATCAGGTACAGCGCGAGGGCGACCGCCGGCAGGGTGAGGTGCCACAGCAGGTCGCCGAAGCCGTCGCCGGTGCCGCTGGTCGGGAACCAGCCCAGCTTGACCGCGAACAGGCCCTGCAGCAGGACGGCCGCGACGAAGGAGGGGGTGCCGACCGCGAGCGTGGTGGAGAGCAGGACCGCCGAGTCGGTCGCGCCGCCGCGCACCGCGCCGATCCAGCCGAGGGCCAGGCCGAGGACGGCGACCACGAGCAGGGCCATGACCACCAGGGTCAGGGTCGCGGGCAGCCGGTCGGCGAGCAGCCGGGACACGTCGGTGCGGTAGGTGATGGAGCGTCCGAAGTCGCCCTGCAGCACCTGGCCGAGCCAGCGGAAGTACCGCACCAGGAACGGGTCGTCGAGGTGGTACTGCTCGTTGATCGCCTGCAGGGCGGCCGGTGAGGCCGACCGGCCGGACAACAGGAAGCTCGCCGGGTTGCCCGGTGCCAGGTACATCGCGCCGAAGACCACGAAGGACGCGCCGAGCAGGGTGGCGGCCATCTCGGCCAGCCGCCGGGCGGCGAATCTCAGGAAGTTCACCGGGCGGCCCCCACGTCGGCGGCCCACGGGTAGTACATGTACGAGATGGTGGTGGGGGCGCCGGTGACGCGCTTGTTGAGGAAGACGGAGGTGGGCCACTCGGCGACCGGGATCCACAGCAGCTGCTCGGAGGCGGTCTGCTGGAGCCTGGCCTCGATCGCGCCGCGCCTGGCCGGGTCGTACTCGGCGGTGGCCTGGTCGACGAGGTCGTCGTAGGCCTTGTCGCTGAAGCCGGCGTAGTTCTGGTAGGCGCCGGTCCGGAAGTTGGCGAGCAGGTCGAGCGGGTCGGTGACGGAGTCGTAGTACGTCTCCGGGAACAGGTCGATGCCCTCGCGCGCCTTGGCGTCGGTGAACAGCGCGGTGAAGGCGTTCGGGGCGATCGTCTTCAGCTGGACGTTCAGGCCGATCTTCGCTCCGGCGGCCTGGACGGCGGTGGCGAGCAGCGAGACGTCCTGGCCGATGGTGCTGGTGGCGACGGTGAGCGTCCTGCCCTCGGCGCCGGCCTCCTTGACCAGGGCCTTGGCCCGGTCGATGTCCGGGGCGGTGGGGGTGAGGTGGTCGAAGGCCGCCTTCCGGACGTCCTCGGGGGCGCCGGCCCAGGCGGCCCTGGTGGTGAGGGAGCCGGTGACGGTGCCGGCGCCGGCCAGGCCGGTCCGGACGAAGCCGGAGCGGTCGAGGGCCAGCGACAGCGCCTGGCGGACCCGCAGGTCGCCGAGCGGGCCGTTCATGCTGGTGACGTTGAGGTTGACGGTGCTCAGGCCCTCGCCGAAGTAGAGCGTGCCCGGGCCCTCGCGCTTCAGCCGGTCGTAGCTCTCGGTGGGGATCAGGTAGCCGCCGTCGACGTCGCCGGTGAGCATCGCGTTGGTGCGGGCGGACGCGTCGGTGAGGAAGCTGAACACGACCTTCTTCGACTTGGCCTTGGCGCCCCAGTAGCCGTCGAAGCGCTGGAGCTCGATCGACTGGCCCTTGGCCCAGGTGCCCAGTGTGAAGGGGCCGGTGCAGTCGAGGCCGCCGCTGGTGCCGTAGTCCTTGCCCGCGGCCTCCACCCCGGCCTTGGCGGCGACGACGCCGGCGGCGGTCGCCATGTACTGCGGGAACTGGGAGTCGGGCTGCTTGAGCTTGACGGTGACCTGGAGCGGGCCGGTCCTGGTGACGGACTCGACGTTCTGGAACACCTGCGCCCAGGCCGCCGCGTTGTCCGGGTTCATCTGCCGGCCGAGGCTGTAGACGACGTCGTCGGCGGTCATCACCGTGCCGTCGTGGAAGTGGACGCCGGAGCGCAGGTCGTAGACCCAGGTCGCCGGGTCGGGGTTGGAGGCCTTCTCGGCCAGGCCGGGGGCCAGGGTGAGCTGGGGGGTCCAGCGCATCAGGCTCTCGCAGACGTTGGAGAGCACCGTGTTCTGCGGGTAGTCGAAGGCCTGGAGGTAGTCCAGGGTGGGCGGCTCGGCGTAGGTGGCCCAGGTGAACGAGTCGAGCTCGCCCTTGGCGGGCGGGGTGTCGGCGGAGAGCCGGACCGCCGCCTGGTCGGCGCCGCCGCGGGGCGGGCCGGAGCAGGCGGCGACCAGGGCCGCCGCCGAGAGCAGGGCGGTGGCGAGGACGAGCCGGCCGCGGGCTCCGGCGCCCCTCGCGGGCGCGGTGGGAGTCATGAGGGTGGGGTCTCCGTTCGCTGGCGAGGGGTCAGGCGTGGGCGGCCGGGATCTGCTGGGTGATGCAGTGGACGCCGCCGCCGCCGTAGGCGATCACCCGGGCGCGCACGCCGACGACCTTCCGGTCCGGGTAGGCGGCGGCGAGCACGGCCAGGGCGCCCGCGTCCTCGGGGTGGTCGGCGACCGGCACGACGACGCCGCCGTTGGCGAGGTAGAAGTTCAGGTAGCCGACCTCGACCTCGCGGTCGTCGACCTCGACGAAGGCGGCCTGCGGCAGGTCGACGATCTCGAAGGGCCGGCCCTGGGCGTCCGTGGAGTGCTCCAGCACGGCGCGGTTGGCCCGCATCCGGGCGTAGTCCGGGTGCGCGGGGTCGGCCGGGAGCTGCACCACGACCTTGCCGGGGGCGACGAACGCGCAGACGCCGTCCACGTGCCCGTCGGTCTCGGTGTCCAGCGCCCCGCCGTACGGCAGCCAGACCACCTTGGTGACGCCGAGGCGCGCCTTCAGTTCGGCCTCGATCTCCTGCCGGGTCATCTCCGGGTTGCGGTTGGGGTGCAGCAGGCACTGCTCGGTGGTGATCAGCGTGCCCTCGCCGTCGACGGTGATCGCGCCGCCCTCGAGGATCATCTCGGAGCGGATCGCCGGGGTGCCGAGGTGCTCCAGCAGCAGGCCGCTGATCCGGTCGTCGGCGTCCCAGGGGCTGTGCTTGCGGCCCCAGGCGTTGAAGCGGAAGTCCACGCCGGCCCGGTGGCCGTCCCCGTCGAGGACGAAGATCGGCGCGGAGTCGCGGAACCAGGAGTCGTCCGTCGGCAGCTCGACCACGGTGATGCCCTCGCCGCACCGGGCCCGGGCCTCCTCGCCGTGGCCGGGCGGCGCGACCATGGTGACCGGTTCGAACTGCGCGATGGCGCGGGCGACGGCCGCGTACTCGCCCTTCACCTCGTCGAGGGTGTCGCCCCACAGGTCCGGGCGGACGGGCCAGGCCATCAGGCAGCCCTCGTGCTCGGTCCACTCCGCGGGCATTCGGTACGTCACGGGAAACCTCTTCTGTTCGGGCCCCTCCGGGCGCGGCGCGGCGCGCCGGGCAGCGACGTGGCCGTCGGTGGTGCCCGGGAGGGGGTGGGGGTCTACGGGGCGCTCCCTGGCTGATGCGGGAGGCGTGGGGGTTGCCCCGCATCCTCTACCGTACTGAAAATTCAGTCAAGACTTGGAGGCAAAGCTGATGGAAACCCCTGAAACGATCATCAGGAACCTGTCTGACCAGCCGGGAAGGCCGGTAGAGTGGGCGCCCATGTCGGACCGTCGGACGGAAATACTCAAGGCCGCGACCCGGGTGATCGCCCGGCGCGGCGTACGCGGACTGCGCGTGGGCGAACTCGCCGCCGAGGCCGGGGTGTCCACCTCGCTGATCTACTACCACTTCACCGACCGGGCCGGGATCCTCCGGGAGACGCTGGCGCACATCAGCGACCGCGCGGACCACTACACCGCCGACGAGGAGCCCGCCCCGGCCCGCGCCGAGAGCCCCCGGGCCGACCTCGAACGCGTGCTGCTCCGGGAACTCCAGGACAGCCAGGACGTCCGGGAGAACAGCACCGCCTGGGGCGAGTTGAGAGCCACCGCGGTCTTCGAACCGCACCTGCGCGAGGACCTGGCGCGGACCACTCACACCTGGGTGCACGACATCGCCGAACTGCTCGCCCGGGCCGATCCGTGCGGCACCGCCCCGGCGCACGCGGCCGCCGCCGAGCGGCTCACCGCCCTCGTCGAGGGCCTGAGCGTGCGCTGGCTGAGCGGCTCGCTGCCGCTCGACCACGCCCGCCGGCTGCTGTGCGGGGCCGTCGAGGCGGAGCTGGCGCGCGACTAGCCGGGCCACCGCGGGCGGACCGTTCCCGTCGGGCTCCCGCGTCGGACACCCCTCGCCGGGGCCGATTCGGCCGATCCTGATAAAACCTCTAAACTCTGCGGCGCCGTGCGTGCCGTACGTGCCGCGTGTGCCGTACGCCCGTTTCCGGCCCGTCCGGCCCGTCCGGCCCCCGTGCCGCCCCCTGACCGCCGAGAGAGGCAGCCCGCATGTCCGCTGACCGGTCCCCCTTCGCCCTCCAGCCGGTCTTCCAGGAGCTGGCCGCCGACGACCCGCGCGAGGTCGGCGGCCACCTGCTGGCCGCCCGGCTCGGCGCCGGCGGCATGGGCCGGGTCTACCTCTCGTACACCCCCGGCGGCCGGCCGGTGGCGCTCAAGGTGGTGCGGCCCGAACTGGCCGGGGACCCGGAGTTCCGGGCCCGGTTCGCCCAGGAGGTGGCCAGCGCCCGGCGCATCCACGGGCTGTACACGGCCCAGGTGGTCGACGCGGGCGTGGACGCCGCCACCCCCTGGCTGGCCACCACCTACGTGCCGGGCCCCTCGCTCCAGGAGGTGGTGCAGCGCCACGGCCCGCTCCCGGAACGGACCGTCCTGCTGCTGATGGCCGGCATCGCCGAGGCGCTGCAGGCGATCCACGCCACCGGGGTGGTCCACCGGGACCTCAAACCCGGCAACGTGCTGATCGCCTCCGACGGCCCCCGGGTGATCGACTTCGGCATCGCCCGCGCGGCCGACGCCAGCGCGCTGACCGGCACCGGCCTGCGGATCGGCTCACCCGCCTACATGGCGCCCGAGCAGGCCGTGGGCCGGGCCGCGACCCCGGCCACCGACGTGTACGCGCTGGGCGCCCTGGCCGTCCACGTCGCCGGCGGCGCTCCGCCGTTCGGGGACGGCCCGGACCCGGCGGCGCTCTACCGGACCGTCCACGAGGAGCCCGACCTCGGCCGGGTCCCGGAGAGCCTGCGCGCGCTGCTGCTGCGGTGCCTGGCCAAGCGGCCCGAGGACCGTCCGACCACCGCCGAGGTGATCGCCGCCGCCCGGAGCCACCCGGCCGTGGGCGGGCAGCTCAGGTTCGGCGACGACTGGCTGCCGCACCCGCTGACCAGCCAGATCACCCGGCACGCCGAGCTGCCGCAGGTGCCGGCCGAGGGGCCCGGGTGGGACTCGGCGCGTACGGTCCTCGCCCCGACCACCCCGCCGACGCCGACGGTGCTCGCGCCGGCGCCTGCGACCGGAGCCGCCCCGGCACCCGCCGGGCCACTGCCCGCCGGGCCGCAGGTGTCGGCAGGCCGTCAGGCCCCGCGCACGGGCGGCCGCAGACGCGCCCTCGGGCGCACCGCGCTGACCGCCGCCGTCGCCCTGGCCGTCGGCGCCGCCGCCGCGACGGCCCTGCTGCTCGACGACCAGGAGTCGGGGGAGGCCTCGGCCGCCGAGGCCCCGGTGTCCGGTGCCGCCGAGCCCGGCGCCCCGACCGCCGCCCCGACGCCCGCCGGGTCGCCGTCGCCCACCCGGTCCGTCCCCGTCGCGCCGGGCGCCGCGCCGCCGTCCGCCCCCGCCGCCGAGTACGCCCCGGCCTACCGCGCGGTCGAGCTGACCTCGTCGGACGCCGGCTACGAGTTCGACCTCGCCACCGGCACCGTGGTCCCGACCGACAGCGCGACCTGGTACGTCGGCCGCGGCGAGGGCGAGTTCCTGGTGCCGGAGAACGCCGACTCCTTCATCGGCCGGGACGCCGGACTGGGCCCGGCCGAGTGCCTCAAGGGCCTCGGCAGCCGCCCGGCCGGGCGGATCCCGTTCGCCGCCGTCGGGCCGCGCGGCGCCTTCTGCGTCCGGTCCGCGGACGGCCGGGACCTCGCGGTCGTCCGGGTGCTGTCGACCGCGGGCCCGGACGGGCCGGTCCGGGTGTCCCTGGACCACTACCGCCGCAACGGCTGAGAGCCGTCGTTCCCCCGTCGGGCGGCGGGGGGGACGACGGCTCCCGGCGTCGGCGGCGGGCTCGTGTACGGGCCCGCCGGTCAGAGCGGCCGCTTCACCGGCCCGGCCTGCGGGGCGGCGGGCGGCTCGGTGACGGCTCCGCCGGGCGAACCGGGCGTCGCTCCGCCAGGTGAACCGGCCGTCGCCCCGCCGGGCGAACCCGCTGTTGCTCCAGCGGGAGGCTCGGCCACCGCCCCGCCGGGCGCCCCGTCCTCCCGCAGGGCCGCCGTCTCGGACTTCAGGATCCGCATCGACTTCCCCAGTCCGCGCGCCATCTCGGGCAGCTTCTTGGAGCCGAACAGCAGCACCAGTACGGCCACCGTGACCAGCACGTGCCAGGGCTCCAGACCATTGCGCAGCATCGCCGCCTCACCCGGCCTTTCATCGTCGTGACCGGGGCCGCTCGTACGGCGCCCCCGGTCGTCTCGGGGTGGTTTGGGTGACTTCACCGTAAAGCTTGACTGATTTTTCAGTCAATGCGAGAGTCGGTCCCGGCGCTGCCGACCGACCTCGTCCTCCCGGACGACCTCCTCGTCCGCCGCCGACCATCGCCGCGTGGGCCGCTCCCCCGGAGCCCGCCCTCCCCGCCGCGCCGGATCCACCCCCCAGCCCCACCGGAGTCCACCGTGTCCCAGTCCCCCCTCGCCCGCCGCACGGTGCTGCGCTCCCTCGCCGGAGCCGGTGCGATCGCCCTCGGCGCGACGGCCTGCGCCACCGCCGGCGACGAGCCGGCCGGCCCC
>NZ_JBSFJC010000118.1:0-25095 GCF_053597855.1 Kitasatospora sp. NPDC001225 | reverse complement strand
CGGGCCGATCCTCAAGGTCAACGTCAACAACCGCTACGCGACCGACGGCGTCGGGCGGGCGGTGTTCGCGGCCGCTTGCGAGAAGGCGGGCGTGCCGTGGCAGACCTTCGTCTCCAACAACGCCATGCCCTGCGGTACGACGATCGGCCCGATCACGGCGGCGCGGCTGGGCATCAAGACGGTGGACTGCGGCATCGCGGCGCTCTCCATGCACTCGGCGCGCGAGCTGTGCGGCGCGGAGGACCCGTACCTGCTGGCGAGCGCGCTCAAGGCCTTCCTGGAGGGCTGACGGCGGACGCGAAAGGGGCCCGGCGGTCGTCCGCCGGGCCCCTTCGCGCTGTTCTGCCGAGCGTTGTTCCGGGCTACTCCATCCCGGCCAGGACCAGCGGGAGGCGGCGGGCGCCGTCGGCGACCAGCTTCACCGGCACGCCCCAGTCCTGCTGGTGCACGTGGCAGGCCGGGTACTCGATCTCCGGGTCGTCGTCGCAGGAGGCGGCCATCGCCGAGACGTGCAGCACGCCCTCGGCGACCTCGGCGGAGAGCACCAGCTCACGGGAGAGGTCGGTGTCCGCGCCCGCGCCGGAGACCAGCAGCTCGGGCGGGGTCGAGCTGACCAGCAGCCGGGTGGACTTACCGTAGCGCTCGTCCAGCTTCTGGCCGTTCGGCGCCTCGAAGACCACGTCCAGCCGGAAGGCGCCCGGGGCGACCTCGGTGGCCGCGCGCCGGGTGCGGTGCGCCACCGACTCGACCCGCACCGCCTCCTCCGGCAGCCGCAGCCTGGTCAGCCGGTGCCGGGCCGACTCGACCACCACGATGTCGCCGTCCACCAGCACCGCCCCGGAGGGCTCGCGCAGGTCGGTGGCCAGGGTGCTGACCTCACCGCTCGCCGGGTCGTAGCGGCGCAGCGCGTGGTTGTAGGTGTCGGCGACGGCCACCGAGCCGTCCGGCAGCACGGTGACGCCCAGCGGGTGCTGGAACAGCGCCTGGTCGGCCGCGCCGTCGCGGTGGCCGAAGTCGAACAGGCCGGTGCCGACGGCGGTCCGGACCGCCCCTGTTTCACGTGAAACCCAGCGCAGCGCGGAGGTCTCGGAGTCGGCGACCCAGAGCCGCTCGCCGTCGGCGGAGACCGCGAGGCCGGACGGCTGGGCGAACCAGGCCTCGGCGGCGGGCCCGTCCACCAGGCCCTCGTTGGTGGTGCCGGCCGCGACCGCGACCGTGCCGGCGGCCGGGTCGAACGACCACAGCTGGTGCACGCCGGCCATCGCGATCCACACCCGGCCGTCGAACCAGGCGACGTCCCACGGCGAGGAGAGGTCCACCTCGCGGGCCGGGCCCTCGGTGGCCGAGCCCTGCCACCACTGGCGGCCGGTGCCGGCCAGGGTGGTCACCAGGCCGTCGGCGAGGCGCACACCGCGCAGGGCGTGGTTGACGGTGTCGGCGACGACCACGTCGTACGCCGAGCCCTCCGGCAGCAGCGCGAGGCCCTGAGGCTCGCTGAACCGCGGGCCGGCGCCGTCCGTGCCGTCGCCGTCCACCAGTCCGCGCTGCCCGTCGCCGATCCGGCGCACCACCGTCTCGCCGTCCTCGGCCAGCTCGACCAGCGAGTGGTGGCCGGAGTCGGCGACCAGGAAGTGGCCGTTCGGCAGCCGGACCGCCTTGCCGGGGAACTTCAGGCTCCCCGCGGTCGGCTCCGGCGCCACGTACGGGCCGTCGCCGCGGCGCAGCGTGCCCTTCGCGGCGTGCTCGGCCTCCAGCTCCTCGACCAGCCGGGCGAGCGCGTGGGCATGCCCCTCGCCGGCGTGCTGGGCGACCACGTAGCCCTCCGGGTCGATCACCACCAGCGTCGGCCAGGCCCGGACGGCGTACTGCTTCCAGGTGGCCAGCGCCGGGTCGTCCAGCACCGGGTGGTGCACCTCGTAGCGGGCGACGGCGTCGACCACGGCCTGGTGGTCGGCC
The DNA here is from genome assembly GCF_053597855.1 of Kitasatospora sp. NPDC001225. Taxonomy (NCBI): domain Bacteria; kingdom Bacillati; phylum Actinomycetota; class Actinomycetes; order Kitasatosporales; family Streptomycetaceae; genus Kitasatospora; species Kitasatospora sp. NPDC001225. Next base: position 23,139 of record NZ_JBSFJC010000118.1, on the reverse strand, counting down.
TCGTGCACGAACTTCGGCGAGTGCACCCCGACGATCACCACGGTGTCGCGGTGCGCCTCCTCCAGCTCCCGCAGCTCGTCCAGGACGTGCAGGCAGTTGATGCAGCAGAAGGTCCAGAAGTCCAGGATGGTGATCTTGCCCCGGAAGTCGGCGAGCGTGAGCTCCTTGCCGCCGGTGTTCAGCCAACCGCCTGCCCCGACCAGTTCGGGGGCGCGTACACGTGCACGAGATGCCATGCGTCAATCAAACCGCACGCCCGCTGCCCGCATTCCGGTGCGGGGCCGCGAGGGGCTACGGGCGGGTGAGGTCGGCCTGCCAGCGGGTCTCGCCGTCCTGGGTGCGGGTGGTGCGGCGCAGGCCGAGGGCGGTGGCGATCCTGGCGGAGGCGTGGTGGTCGGGGTGGATGTGGGCGAGGGCGGTGGTGGCGCCGGCGGCGGTGAGGTGGGCGAGCAGGGTGCGGGCGGCCTCGGTGGCCAGGCCGCGGCGCTGCCAGGGGGTGCCGACCACCCAGGCGAGTTCGGCCCCGTCGGGGCGGACGGTGGTCTGCACGTAGCCGGTGAGGGCGCCGTCGGCGCGCAGCCGCAGCACCCAGTTGCCCCAGGCCTCGGCCGGGTCGGGGGAGCCGGCGGCGAGCCGGGCGCAGCGGGCGCGCAGCTCCTCGACGGTGGCCGGGCGGCCGCCGGTGAAGGCGTGCAGGGCCGGGTCGGCGAGCGCGGCCGCCAGCTCCTCGGCGTGCCCGGGGGCGATCGGCAGCAGGTCGAGGCGCTCGCTGCGCAGCTCGGCGGTGGTGAGGTCGGGGTGCATGGCCGTATTGAAGGGGATCGGGGGCCGTTGTGCGACGGGGTTTCCGGTCGGCCGTTCCGTGGCGGTGCTTTCCCGCGGCCGGGGGTCCGGGGTCGAATGGGGCGGACGTCAACACGAGGAGGTCGCACGTGCGGTACCTGGTCAGGGAGAAGCTGTTCGCGGTCGGCGACGACTACTGGATCGAGGACGACCGGGGCCGCAAGGCGTACCTGGTGGACGGCAAGGTGCTGCGGCTGCGGGACACCTTCGAGCTGAAGGACGCGCACGGGCGGGTGGTCGCGGTGGTGAAGGAGAAGATGCTCACCGTCCGCGACGCGATGAAGATCGAGGACGCCGACGGCGAGGTGGTCGCCACCGTCCGGGAGAAGCTGTTCACCCCGTTCCGGGACAAGTACCTGGTGGAGCTGGCCTCCGGCGGCGAGCTGAAGATCCACGGCAACCTGATCGACAAGGACTACCGGATCGAGAACCAGCACGGCGACGACCTGGCCCGGATCAGCCGCAAGTGGTTCCGGATCCGCGACACCTACGGGGTGGAGATCGCCGACGGCGCGGACACCGGCCTGCTGCTGGCCGTCGCGGCCTGCGTCGACCACCTGGTGCACGAGGACGACTGACCCGTCCGCGGTTTCCGGATCCCGGTCCGCCCCTCACCCGGGTGGGGTATCTTTTGCCAACCCTTGACCAAGGCGGTCGGGGGCCCTGACCAGCCGGTCGGGGGCTGGCGTGAGCGGACCGGGGGCTGGAACCACGATGAACGACATCCTGCACGGGCTCGGTGCGGCGGCGGCCTACGGCGCCCTCGGCGTGGTGCTGCTGCTCCTCGGCATCGGCCTGGTCGACCTGCTGACGCCTGGCAGGCTCGGCCACCAGATCTGGGTCGAGCGCAACCGCAACGCCGCCGTCCTGCTCAGCTCCGCGCTGCTCGGCATCGGCGGCATCGTCTTCACCGCGATCATGTACACCTACGCCGACTTCGCCAAGGGCCTGCTGTCGACGGCCTGTTACGGCCTGCTTGGGCTGGTGCTGATGGCCGTCGCGTTCTGGCTGGTGGACCTGCTGACGCCGGGAAAGCTCGGCGCGATCCTGGTCGAGCCGGAGCCGCACCCGGCGGTGTGGGTGTCCGCCTCCTGCAACATCGCGGTGGCGGCGGTGGTGTCGGCCGCGATCGCGTAGGGCCCGCGCCACGCCGGGTACGGCGCCCCGTGCGGCCGCGCTACGCCGGGTGCGGCGCCCCGCCCAGGAGGTGCTCCCGGCCCCAGGCGCCCAGCGGCCCCAGCGCCGTGTTGAGGCGGTGCCCCGCCTCGGTCAGCGCGTACTCGACCCGCGGCGGCACCTCCTCGTACGCCTCCCGGTGCACGATGCCGTGCGCCTCCATCTCGCGCAGGTGCGCGGCCAGCACCTTCTCGGTGATCCCCGGCAGCAGCCGGCGCAGCTCGCCGAAGCGGCAGCGCGGGCGCTCGCCCAGGGCCCAGAGGATCGACACCTTCCACTTGCCGCCGATCACGTCCATCGCGGCGTCCGTCCCGCAGATGTACGCCCCCGGCCTCGGCACGGTCGCCATGCCCACCCCTTCCGAACCTCCGACCTGGATACTGACCCCAGGGTAACCACCCACTCCGAAGTGCGTACTTGATCGTTTCCGGGGGCAGCGCGGAGGCTGACTGCCATGGCAACCAACCCCGTTGAGAACGCGTCCGAGACCACGCCCGCCCTGAACACCCCGTCCACCCCGCTCACCCTGCTCGGCCTCGGCGCGATGGGTACCGCGCTGGCCGGGGCCTGGCTCGCCGCCGGGCACCCGCTGACCGTCTGGAACCGCACCGCCGCCCGCGCCGAGGGGCTCGCCGCCCGCGGTGCCGCCGTCGCCGCCACCGCCGCGGAGGCGGTCGCCGCGAACCGGCTGGTCGTCGTCTGCCTGCTCGACGACGCCTCCGTGCCGGAGGCGCTGGACGGCGTCGACCTGACTGGCAAGGACCTGGTCAACCTGGTCACCAGCACCCCCGCGCAGGCCCGCGCCCGCGCCGCCTGGGCCGAGGAGCGCGGCGCCCGCTACCTGGACGGCGGGATCATGGCCGTCCCGCCGATGATCGGCGTCCCGGCGACCGGGGCGTACGTGTTCTACAGCGGCTCGTCCGAGCTGTTCGAGGAGCACGGGGCCACGCTCGCCGTCCCGGCCGGCACCCGGTACGTGGGCGCGAACGCCGGGTACGCGGCGCTGCACGACGTGGCGCTGCTCAGCGGGATGTACGGGATGCTCGCCGGGATCGCGCACGCCTTCGCACTGGTCCGCGGCGAGGCCGTGGCACCGAGCGAGCTGGCGCCGCTGCTGGGCGGCTGGCTCGCCGCGATGTCCGGCTCGGTGGCCAGGACCGCGGAGCAGCTGGAGAGCGGCGACTACACCCAGGGCGTGGTGTCCAACCTGGCGATGCAGGTGGCCGGCCGGCAGACGCTGCTGGGCACCGCCGAGGAGCAGGGGGTGAGCGCCGAACTGCTGGAGCCGTACTTCCGGTTGATGGAGCGCAGGCTGGAGATCGGCGGTGGCGAGGAGGACCTGACCGGGGTCGTCGACCTGCTGCGACGGTGAGGCCCGGCCGGTAACGTACCGGCATGGCAGACCTCGAAGAACGCGCCACCGTCGTCGCGTCCCACTCACGGCAGGCCGGAGCGGGGGTGCTGGTCCGACCGCGCCGCGCCGACGACCTCGCCGACTGCGTCCGGGTGCTCGGCGACGTCCACGCGGCCGACGGCTATCCCGCCGACTGGCCCGACCGCCCCGCCGCCTGGCTGACCCCGGACGGCCAGCTCGCCGCCTGGATCGCCGAGTCGGACGGCCGGCTCGCCGGACACGTCGGCCTCGCCCGCAGCACCCCGGACGACCTCGCCCCCGCCCTGTGGAGCCACCGCACCGGCGGCCGCCCGGAGCTCACCAGCGTGATCGGCCGCCTCTACGTCGCCCCCACGGCGCGCGGCCACCTCATCGGCGCCCGGCTGCTGGCCTGCGCCGTGGCGCACGCGCGGGCGCTCGGCCTGCACCCCGTGCTCGACGTCCTCGCCACCGACACCGCCGCCGTGGCCCTCTACCGCCGCCTCGGCTGGACCCACCTCGGCAGCGGCGACCAGCGGTGGGCCTCCGGCCGCACCGTCACCGTCCACTGCTTCGCCGCCCCGAGGGGATGAGCCCCGGCCCGCCCGGCCCGCCCAGCCCCGACAGCCGGGCGGGGCTGGGCGGCTATACCGCGATGACCTCGATCCCCTGCTCCAGGCCGATGAAGTCGTCCGCGTTCCGGGTGTAGAGCGGTAGGCCGTGGGCGGCGGCGGTGGCAGCGATCATCAGGCCCATGCGGCGAGGGCGGGGGTCGCGCTTGGCCTGGATCGTGAGTGCGATCAGTGTTCCGAATCGCCGGGCGGCCTCACGGTCAAACGGGAGGGCGGTGAACTCCGCCTCCACGTCGGCCAGCCGTTGGGCCCTGGCCAGCATCTGCACCGGGTCCTTGGCCATGGCGACACCCTGGGAGAGCTCGGCCAGCACCACCGAGGGCACGGCGACCTCGAACGGCAGGAGTTCCGGATCGATCTGCGGCAGATCGATCACCACACAGGTGTCGAGCAGGCCGCACTGGCGTCGTTCGCTCACGCGCGCTCCCACGGGTCGCCGCCGCCCTCGACCCGGTCCTCGTCGCCGTAGAAGGTGCCGGCCTCGGCCCGCAGCTGTGCGGCGTCGACGGCGGGTGCGCTCCGCCACTTGCGCTGGAGCTCTTCCACGGGGACGAACGCGCGTGGTGCGGGGTCCCCCGGGTGGGGGAGGGGGATCACCGTGCCGGGGGAGGGGCGGGGCGGGTGGCGCGGGTGAGCCTGGCGGCATGGTGAGAAGCGGGTGGGCGGTGGCCGGCTGGGGGCTCGGGTACGCCGGGTTCGGGGCGGGGTGCGGGCTGAGCGGGACGGCGCTGTTCGGCGCGCACTGGCCGGGGTGGGTGGTGGTCGGCGTGGGGCTGCTCTCGGCCGTCGCCGGAGCGCTGGTGGCGCGCCGGAAACCGGTGCGGCCGCAGCGGCTGCTGTGGCTGCTCTGCGGGGCGGCCGCGGTGGGGGCCTGGAGCCTGCTGATGGACCTGGTGACGCTGGTGTTCGGCCAGCGGGTGGACAGCGTCCCCGACACGGTGGGGCGCGCCCTGGCGGCGCTGGGGGCGGTACTGCTGGCCAGGGCCGCTCTGGGACTGCGGCCCGGTGCCCGTGCCGGCCGGGCCGGGCAGGCCGCGCCGGCTCCCACGGCGGCCCCGCCGATCGTCCAACTCGCCGCCTGGACAGGGACCCTGGCGTTCGTGCCGTACGTGCTGATGAAGCTGGTCTGGGCGCTCGGCGGCAGTTTCGCGGGGATCAGCGGTGACCGGATGTACGCGAGCTATGTGCGCAACGGCTCCTCCGGGCTCTGGCTCGCCCTGGAGCGTTGGGGACTGGACGGCACGATGCTGCTGGCGCTGCTCGGGGTGTTCCTGCTCTGGGGGCTGGTCCGTCCGTGGGGGCAGGTCTTCCCGCGCTGGACCCTGCCGCTGCGCGGCCGCCGGGTGCCGCGCTGGCTGCCGCTCGCCCCGGCCCTGTTGGGTGCGGCCACGCTGGCGCCGTACGGGGTGGTCGGGGTCGGCTACCTGGGGCTGTGCACCGCCGGGGTGACGCGGATCAGGCTGGGCGAGTTCGCCGGTGAGCAGAGCGCGCTGGAGGTCGCCTGGGTGGGGATGTGCGGGTTCGCCGGGTACGGGGTCGCGCTGGCGGTGGCCGCCCGGTCGTACTGGCGGCGGACGGGGGCGCGGGCCGCCGAGGTGGGCTGAGGGCGAGGTCGGCTCGGGGCTGGGGTTTGCTGAGGCGGCAACATTGCTTGCCGATCCGGTGGGGTGGGCCGCAGCCTGGCGGTGGAGGTGAGCGCCATGGGCGAGACGACCGGGACGACCAGGACAGCCGGGGTGACCGGGAGCAGGGAGAGCGAGCGCTACGACGTGGTGGTGGTCGGCGCCGGAGCGGCGGGGCTGAACGCCGCGCTGGTGCTGGGCCGGGCCCGGCGCCGGGTCGCGGTGGTGGACGCCGGCGAGCCGCGCAACGCGCCCGCCGCCCACATGCACGGCTACCTGAGCCGGGACGGCATGCCCCCGGCGGCGCTGCTGGCGGTCGGGCGGGAGGAGGTCGCCCGGTACGGGGCGGACCTGATCGACGCCCGGGTCGAGCACATCGAGCCCGCCGGTGCCGGTGCCGGTGCCGGTCCGGCCGGGTCCGCGGCGCCGGGCTTCGTGGTCCACCTGGCCGGCGGGCCGGTGCTGCACGCGCGCCGGGTGGTCGTCGCCACCGGGCTGCGGGACGGCCTGCCGGAGCTGCCCGGCCTGGTCGAGCGGTGGGGCCAGGATGTGCTGCACTGCCCGTACTGCCACGGCTGGGAGGTCCGCGACCGCCCGCTCGGCGTGCTCGGTACCGGCCCGGGGGCGGTCAACCAGGCGCTGCTGCTGCGGCAGTGGTCGGCGGACGTGGTGCTGCTCGCGCACACCCTCGCGCTGACCGACGACGAGCGGGAACGGCTCGCCGCCCGGGACGTCCGGGTGGTCGAGGGCCGGATCGTCCGCCTGGTCTCCGACGACGGGCGACTGCGCGGCGTCGAGCTCGCCAACGGGCAGGTGGTGCCGCGCGAGGCGGTGTTCGTCTTCCCGCAGCCGGTGCCCCGGGACGCGCTGCTCTTCGGCCTCGACTGCGCCCGGGACGACAACGGCTGGGTCACCACCGACCGGACCGGCCGCACCAGCCTTCCCGGCGTCTGGGCGGTCGGCAACGTCGCCGACCCGCGCGCCCAGGTGGTCACCGCCGCCGGGATGGGCGCGGCGGCCGCCTTCGCGCTCGACCACGACCTCGCGGCGGAGGAGGTCGAGCGGGCCGTCGTGCGGTACCGCGCGTCCGGTGCCGCCGTGCCCGCCTGAGCGGGGAAGCTTTCGTCAACCCACGATCGGAGAAACCCTGATGTCAGCGCACCAGCACGACCACTCCCACTCCCACGGCCCGTCCCACGGGCACTCCCACGGGCACGTCCCCGCCGCCGACTTCGACTGGGACGCGCTCGCCGCGCACCTGGAGCTGGAGGGCGACCTGCGGGCCGGCGCCGTCACCGAGGCCGGGCGGTGGCTGCTCGGCCTGCACGGCGAGGGCGCGGTTCGGCGGGTCCTCGACGTCGGCAGCGGGCCCGGGGTGATCGCCGGACTGCTGGCGGAGGTCTTCCCGGCGGCCGAGGTGGTGGCCGTCGACCAGTCGGCCGCCCTGCTGGAGCGCGCCCGGGTCCGCTCCGGCGGCCGGCTCGGCACCCGACAGGCCGACCTGCCCGCCGAGTTCGACAAGCTCGGCGAGGCCGACCTGATCTGGTCCGGCAACGCCATCCACCACCTCGGCGACCAGCAGGCCGCGCTCACCTCGCTCGCCGGGGCGCTGCGGCCCGGCGGCCTGCTCGCCGTCGCCGAACGCGGCCTGCCCGCGCGCTACCTGCCGCGCGACTTCGGCCTCGGCCGGCCCGGCCTCCAGGCCCGGATGGACGCCGCCCACGAGGACGGCTTCACCACCATGCGGGCCGAACTGCCGGACAGCACCGAGGAGATCGAGGACTGGCCGGCCATGCTCGGGCGGGCCGGGCTGACCCCGACCGGCACCCGCACCTTCCTGGTCGACCACCCCGCCCCGCTCGCCGGCCCGGTCCGCGCTTACCTGCACGTCCAGCTGACCCGGCTGCGCGACCGGCTCGCCGAACAGCTCGACACCGAGGACCGGGCCACCCTGGACGCCCTGCTCGACGAGGACGCCCCCACCGGGATCCTGCACCGCCCGGACGCCTTCTACCTCTCCGCGATGACCGTCCACACGGCCCGCCGGGACTGACCCGGCGGCCCCGGCGGGCCGGGGCGCGCCGGAGCTGGGGCCTCGCGGGTTGGCGGGGGCGGGTGTGGGACCGTCCGTGCGGCGCGTCGCTTCAGGGTGTGAGGAAGGCGGCCACCGTACGGCTGAAGGCGGCCGGGTCGTCGAGCCACGGGTAGTGGCCGGCGGCGGGCTGGACGGCGGTACGGGCGTGGCGGAACAGCGCGGCCGTGGCGCGGACCGCCCCGGGCCTCGGGTCGGGGTCGTACTCGCCGGCCAACAGGAGTGCCGGGGAGGCGAGTTCGGCCACGGCGGCGCGGACGTCGGTGGGTTGGAAGCCGCCGCCGTGGTAGGCCGCGGCGGCCTCCGGGTGGCTCTGGGCGGTGCGGTCGGCCTCGTGGGCGCGGGCGGCGGCGTCCCAGGTGCCGTGGAAGAGCGGTGCCACGGCGTCGGGGTCGGCGGCGCCGCCGGCGAAGGCGGTGCGGACGGCGGCCCGGGCCGCCGGGTACCACTCCTCCTCGGCGAGGCCGCGGGCCTCGGCCGCCTCGCGGTAGTCGTCCTCGGAGGAGGTGCCGCCGAAGATCCGGAGGCTGGGCGTGACCAGCACCAGCCGACCGGTGCGTTCCGGGTGCCGCAGCGCGTACAGGGTGGCGAGCGAGCAGCCGGCGGAGTGGGCGAGGAGGTCCACCCGGTCGAGCCCGAGGTGGGTCCGGAAGGCCTCGACGTCCGCCACCTGCCGGTCGACCCGGTGGTCCGCCGGGTCGGCCGGGCGCTCCGAGCGGCCCGTGCCGCGCAGGTCGAGGACGTGCAGGGCGCGGTGCGCGGAGAGGCCGCCGAGGTCGCCGAGGTACGCGGCGTCGCGCATCGGGCCGCCGGCGAGGACGAGCAGCGGCTCGCCCCGGCCGAGCACGCGGTAGCCGAGCCGGGTGCCGTCGGGGCCGGTGAAGGTCGTCATCGACCGATCGTGGCAACCGCCGTCCGGCCGGGGCAACGGGAATTCGGCCGACCCGTCCCGGGGTACCGTCGGCGCATGACAGCGAGTGAGCGGCGCTTCGTCGTGGTGACCACGACCCACGAGAGCGAGGAGCGGGCCCGGGCCCTGGCATCCGCCGTGGTGCGGGAGCGGCTGGCGGCCTGCGCCCAGGTGTACCCCGTGCGGTCGGTGTACTGGTGGGACGGCGAGGTGCGGGACGCCGAGGAGTGGCGGATCGACCTCAAGACCAGGGCCGAACTCGTGGACCGGCTGGGCGCGTTCGTGGCCGATCGGCACTCCTACGAGACGCCCGAGCTGGTCGCCGTGCCGGTGACGGGCGGCAGTCCGGGCTACCTCGACTGGGTGGCCGCGGAGACCGCGCCCGAGGGAACCACGACCCAGGGCGCCGAGGACTGAGGACGGCTCAGGGCGCGACCTGGAGGAAGGCGAGCACGGCCAGCACCCGCCGGTGGTCCTCCTCCGAGGGCGGCAGGTCGAGCTTGAGGAAGATGTTGGCGGTGTGCTTCTTCACCGCCCGCTCGGTGATCACCATCCGTTCGGCGATCGCCGCGTTGGAGCGGCCCTCCGCCATCAGGCCCAGCACCTCGCGCTCACGCGGCGTCAGGCGGTCCAGCGGCTTGTTGCGTTCGTTGCTGCCGACCAGCATGGCGATCACCTGCGGGTCGAGCGCGGTGCCGCCGGCCGCCACCCGCCGGACCGTCTCCACGAACTCGTCGGGGTCGAAGACCCGGTCCTTCAGCAGGTAGCCGATCGCGCCGGTGCCGTCGGCGAGCAGCTCCTTGGCGTAGAGCTGCTCGACGTACTGGGAGAGCACCAGCACCGGCAGTCCGGGGATCCGCCGGCGCGCCTCCAGGGCGGCCTGGAGGCCCTCGTCGGTGAACGTCGGGGGCAGCCGCACGTCGACGACGGCCACGTCCGGGCGCTCGGTGAGCAGGGCCTCCAGGAGGGCCGGTCCGGTGTCCACCGCGGCCACGACCTCGAAGTCGTAGGCCTCCAGCATCCGGACCAGTCCGTCCCTCAGGAGGAAGAGGTCCTCGGCGAGGACAACTCGCACGGCAGCTCCATCGTCAGGGTCGTGGGGCCGCCGAGCGGGCTGCGGACGGCCAGGACGCCGTCGAAGGTAGCAAGCCGCCGTTCCAGGCCGCGCAGCCCGGTGCCGCGCGAGGGGTCGGCGCCGCCGGTGCCGTCGTCGGTGACCTGGGCCTTCAGGGTGCCGTCCTGGTACCAGAGTTGGACGTCGACCCGGCTCGCGCCCGCGTGCTTGGCGGCGTTCGTCAGGGCTTCGGAGACGGCGAAGTAGACGGCGGACTCGACCGGCGCCTCGGCGCGGCCGGGCAGGTCGGCGGTGACCGTGACGTTCAGCGGGCTGTCCATGCCCAGGGCCCGTACGGCGTCGGCCAGTCCGCGGTCGGCGAGGACCGGCGGGTGGATGCCGCGGACCAGGTCGCGCAGCTCGTTGAGGGCGGTGGCGGAGGCCTGGCGGGTCTCGGCGAGCAGCTGCTTCGCGGCCTGCGGGTCCCGTTCGACCAGCCGCTCGGCGACGCCCAGGTTCATCCCCATGGCCACCAGCCGGGCCTGCGCGCCGTCGTGCAGGTCCCGTTCGATCCGGCGCAGTTCGGCGGCCTGGGCGGTGAGCGCGTCGCGCCGGGTCTCGGTCAGGTGGACGACCTTGCGCTGGGCGGCCAGCGCCTCGGCTCGGGCGGTCGGGCCGAGCAGGGCCCCGGCCAGCGCGGTGTGGCCGCGCAGCGCGCCGGGGGCGATCGCCGGACCGGCCAGGAGGGTCGGGACGGCGAGCAGGACGGCGATCCGGGCGCTGCCCGGGTCCGTCACGTGCACCCACCAGTACCAGGTGTTGCCGTCGGCCGAGGCGATCGGCTCCCAGAGCCAGGGCTGCAGCAGGCCGAAGAGGCCGAAGGCGACCAGGGCCGGCGGGAACAGCGCCACGGTGAAGCCGATCACCGGGTCGACCAGCAGCCAGAGCAGGTCCCGCCAGGTGGCCGGGTCGCCGAGCAGGGCCCGGCAGCGCTGCCAGGCGCCCTTGAGGCCCGGCTCGGCCAGCGGCAGCGGCCGGTACGGCTCGCGGACCGCGACGCCGGACCAGCGGGCGGCCAGCGTGCGGCGGCGGCCGGCCAGGGCCCGGACGGCGAGGACGGTCGCCGGCACCAGCAGGACGCCGAGGCCCACGCCCAGCAGGACGGCGGTGACCGTGGCGGCGACGAGCAGCAGCAGCTGCGGCACCGCGAACCCGGCCAGCGCCGTCGCGCGCAGCAGGTCCCGTACGGCCCGGCGCGCCCGGTCGAGCGGGGTGCCCGCGCTCCGCCCGGCGGCCTCGGCGCCGTCCCCGACTTCCTTGCCCACGTTGCCCGTTGTCACTGTCCGTCCCCCTCCGTACCGGCCTCGCGGCCGCCGTCCCGACCCTGCGGACCACCAGACTGCCCTACCCCGCCGCCCTGTTCACGGGGCCTCGGCCCCCTCTCGGCGGTACCTGGGTACACCCTCCGATCGACGCCCAGGGGCCCTGCCCCGGCCCACCGTCCCCGGCCTAGCGTTCGAGGTGTCCGGAAGCGGCCCGTCAGCGGAGCGCCGGATCCCCGCCAACCACCGCAATGATCACGGGAGTTCGCCATGTCCAAGCGCTTCGCCGCCGGCCGTCCGCTGGTCCGTCTGGTCCTGGTGCTGGCCACCCTCGGCCTCTTCCTCCACGGCCTCACCCCGGCCCACGCCGTCGGGCACGCGTCCGGAACCGGTGCGCCGACGGCAGGAAGCGGCGCGCCGACGACGCGAACAGGCGTGCCGACGGCCGGAACCGGTGCGCCGCCCTCCCCGGCCGACCCCGTCCAGGTGAGAGCCCTGTTCGACGAGCTGCTTCCCCGGCTGCTCGCCGAGCACCGCATCCCCGGCGCCGCCGTGACCGTGGTGGCCGGCGGGCGGGAGGTCTTCTCGGGCGGCTACGGCGTCGCGGACACCCGGACGAACCGGCCCGTCGACCCGGCGCGGACCGCCTTCTTCATGGGCTCCGACGCCAAGGTGTTCACCGCCGTCGCCGTCCTCCAGCAGGTCGCGGCGGGGAAGCTGGACCTGGGCACCGACGTCAACCGCTACCTGACCGCCTTCAAGGTCAGGGACGGCTACCCGGGCCGCCCGGTCACCGTCGAGAACCTGCTCACCCACACCGCGGGCTTCGACGACAGCTTCATGGGCCTCGCCCAGGCCGGACCCGAGCGGGTCGAGGGCCTCGGCGCCTCGCTCGCCGCCCACCAGCCCGACCGGGTCCGCGCCCCCGGCACCGCCGCCGCGTACGACAACTACGGTGTGGCGCTGGCCGGTTACCTGGTCGAGACGGTCTCCGGGCAGCCCTTCGACCAGTACGTCTCCCAGCACGTCCTCCAGCCCCTCGGGATGGACCGCACCACCTTCAGCCAGCCCCACCCCGCCGCGATCGACGCCGACCTCGCCCGCGGCCACCGCCCCGAGGGCGACGGCCAGACCGGGACCGCGGGCCTCTACGGCCCCTGGACGCCCACCGGCGCCGCCGCCGTCACCACCGCCGACGACATGGCGAAGCTGCTGCTGGCCCTGCTCCCGCAGGGCGGCCCGGACGCCCGGCGGATCCTCGACCCGGCGACGGCCGAGCGGCTGCTCGCCCGCCACTACGGCCCCGACCCGCGCCTGCCCGGCCTGGCCTACCTGCTGGAGCAGCGCACCCACGGCAGTGAGCAGCTGCTGGTCAAGGACGGTGACGTGCCCGGCTTCCACAGCAACCTCGCCCTGCTGCCCCAGCGCGGCCTCGGCCTCTACGTGACCCTCAACGGCGACGGCACCGACGCCAGCGGCGGCTGGGCCACCCAGCAGGTGCTCACCGCCTTCCTGGACCGCTTCCTGCCCGCGCCCCCGGCCGCCGCGACCGCGCCGCTCACCGGCGGCCTGGACGCCTACACCGGCGACTACCGCTCCACCCGCACCAGCCACGCCGCCCTCACCCGGGCCGCCGCCCTGATGGCCTCCCCGCACGTCACCGCCGAGCACGGCCGGCTCACCGTCACCGGCCCCGTCACCCGGGACCCGGAGGCGGCCGAGACGCACTGGGAGCAGCTCGAACCCGGCCTGTTCCAGCAGGTCGGCGGCACCGCGCGGATCGCCTTCCAGCGGGCCGCCGACGGCACCCTCACGCTGCTCACCGACGCCGACCCGACCATCGCCTACCAGCGGCTCGCCTGGTACCAGGCACCCGGCCCGCACCAGGCGGTCGCCGTCGGCAGCCTCGCCGTCCTCGCCCTCACCCTGCTCGGCTGGCCGGTGGCGGCGGCGGTCCGCCTGGCCCGCCGCCGGGGCCGGGCCGACCGGCCGGCCGTACGGCTGCTCGGCTGGACCACCGGGGCGCTGCTGCTCGCCGCCACCGGCTGCTTCGCCCTGCTGACGGCGGACGCCAACGCGCTCAACCAGACGCTGTTCCTGGGCGATTCGCCGCTGCTGACGGTGGTCCCGGTCCTGGTCTTGACGGCCCTGGCGCTCTCCCCGGTGATGGCGCTCTGCACGGTGGTGGCCTGGCGCGGGCGCTGGTGGAACCTGTTCGGGCGGCTGCACTACACGGGGCTGACGCTGGCGGTGCTGCTCTTCCTGGTCCTCGCGGGGGCGTACGACCTCACCGGGACGGGCGCGCTGGACCTGCTCGGCTGAGGGCGGCGCGTCGGCAGGACGGTACGGCGGTACGAGAACGGCGGCGGGGCCCGGGAATCACCCCGGGCCCCGCCGCCGTCCAGCCGTCCCGCCGCTCAGCCCGCCGAGCCGCCGAAGCGCTCCGTCCAGGCCGCCAGGTCCTCGTCCGTGATCTTGGCGAACAGCACCGGCGGCACCGTGAACGCCGTCCCGGCCGGCACCAGGTCCAGCGCCCGCGCCTCCTCCGGGCCGATCCAGTCGCGGGTGGCGGCCGGCGAGTCCGCGGGCAGCGCGAAGGCGCCGCGCATGGCCGCCGCCGTGGTCGGGATGAACGGCTCGGAGACCACCGCGTACAGGTGGATCAGGTTCATCGCGGTGCGCAGGGTCAGCGCCGCCGCCTCCGGGTCGGTCTTCACCTGGAGCCAGGGGGCCTTCTCGTCCAGGTACGCGTTGCCCGCGCTCCACAGCGCGCGCAGGGCCTGCGCCGCCTTGCGGAAGTTGAGCGCGTCCAGCTGGGCCTCGTACTCGGCGAGGAGCCCGGCGACCTGCTCGCCGAGGCGCTGCTCGGCCTCGCCCGGGGCGTGGCCGCCCGGGACGTCGTCGCCGAAGCGCTTGCGGCTGAAGGTGAGCACCCGGTTGACGAAGTTGCCGAGGGTGTCGGCGAGGTCCTTGTTGACGACCGAGGCGAACAGGTCCCAGGTGAAGCTGGAGTCGTCCGACTCGGGCGCGTGCGCCATCATGAAGTAGCGCCAGTAGTCGGCGGGCAGCAGGTCCAGCGCGTCGTTGCCGAAGACGCCGCGCCGCTGGCTGGTGGAGAACTTCCCGCCGTAGTACGTCAGCCAGTTGAAGGCCTTGACGTAGTCGACCTTCTTCCAGGGGCGGCGCGAGCCGAGCAGCGTGGCCGGGAACATCACGGTGTGGAACGGGACGTTGTCCTTGCCCATGAACTCGGTGTACCGGACGCTCTCGTCGGCCTCGTACCACCAGGACTTCCAGTCCCGCAGGTGTCCGGCCGGGGCCGCGTCCGCCCATTCCTTGGTGGCGCCGATGTACTCGATCGGGGCGTCGAACCAGACGTAGAACACCTTGCCCTCGGCGGCCAGTTCGGGCCACACGTCGGCCGGCACCGGGACGCCCCACTCCAGGTCGCGGGTGATCGAGCGGTCCTGGAGGCCCTCGGTCAGCCACTTGCGGGCGATCGAGGAGGCCAGCACCGGCCAGTCGTCGGCGTGGGCGTCGATCCAGTCCTCGACCTCCTCGGTGAGCTTGGACTGGAGCAGGAACAGGTGGCGGGTCTCCCGGACCTCCAGGTCGGCGCTGCCGCTGATCGCCGAGCGCGGCTCCAGCAGGTCGGTCGGGTCCAGCACCCGGGTGCAGTTCTCGCACTGGTCGCCGCGGGCCTTGTCGTAGCCGCAGTGCGGGCAGGTGCCGACGATGTAGCGGTCCGGCAGGAAGCGGCCGTCGGCGTTGGAGTACACCTGGCGGATCGCGCGCTCCTCGATGAAGCCGTTGCGCTGGAGCTCGCGGGCGATCTCCTGGGTGATCTCCCGGTTCTGCGGCGAGGAGCTGCGGCCGAAGTGGTCGAAGGAGAGCCCGAAGCCGTCGTACACCGCCCGCTGCGCGTCGTGCGCCCGGGCGCAGAACACCGCGACCGGCAACCCGGCTTCCTGGGCGGCGAGTTCGGCGGGCGTGCCGTGCTCGTCGGTGGCGCAGATGAACAGCACCTCGTGCCCGCGTCGGCGCAGGTAGCGGGCGTAGACGTCCGCCGGGAGCATGGACCCGACCATGTTGCCCAGGTGCTTGATCCCGTTGATGTACGGAAGGGCGCTGGTGATCAGGTGCCGAGCCATCCTCGGATGCTCCGATTTCTCCCGCACGCGCACCCCACCCGGAGTGCCGTGTCGGGCGCAGGGTCCACTGTGGGCTGCCAGCCTAGGGCAAGGAGCGGGGGCCGGGGCGCAAGGAGCGGGGCCGGTCGGCGGCGCCGCCGCACGCGCCGGGCGGGGTCGGGAATCACGGCCGGGATCACGGCCGGACGTCAGGGTCGGACGTCAGGGTCGGGCATCAGGGTCGGGTGAAGTCCCCGTACCGGTCGAACTCCCCGGACTTCACCCCGCGGACGAAGGCGGCCCACTTGCGCGGGGTGGTCCGCACGACGACCTCGGGCCGGTCCGACTCGCGGATCTCCACCAGTTCGCCCGCGGCTCTGACCTCGACGCAGTCGGTGCTCTCACCGCTGGCCGAGGCCTTGCGCCAGGTACTCATGCGAAGTCTTTCAGCAAGCACCGGATGAACTCCCGGGACTCGTCCGGTCCGAGCGCGATCGCCGCGGTCTCCTCCTTGATCCGGCGGTAGGAGGCCAGTTCGACCTGGGTGTGCACGAATGTCGGCCCGTGGGAGAGATCGATCTGGACGGTGTCGAGCTCCGGGACGGGCCCGCGGGCGAGGTACAGGCTCTCCCCGGAGCCGGTGTAGGTGGGCACGCTGAACGGGATCACCCGGATCTCCACCCCGGGCCGTTCGGAGTTCTCCAGCAGGCCCCGCAGCTGGTCGCGCAGCACGTCCGGGCCGCCGAACTGCATGCGCAGCGCGGATTCGTGGAGGAACGCGCTGTACGGCTTCGGGTGGTCGACGAAGATCTGCTGGCGCCGGATCCGGAACGCCTTGCGGATGTCCGCCTCCTGCCGGTACTGGGGGGGAAGCCGCTCGAACACCGCGGCGGCGTAGTCCGGGGTCTGCAGCAGGCCGGGGATGAAGGTGCTGTTCAGGATGGACAGGGAGGAGGCGTGGTGCTCCATCTCCGCGATGTCGATGATCGCGTTCGGCAGCCGGCCGCGGTAGCCGTCCCACCAGTACTTGCGCCGGTCCTGCGTCATCGTCAACAGGGCGTCCAGGTAAGGGCCGTCCTCGCAGCCGCAGGTGTGCGCCCAGATCCGGAGCCGCTCGGCGCTGATGCCCGACTTCCCGTTCTCCATCTGGGAGATCTTGGGCAGGTCGGTGCCGATGGTGGCGGCCAGGCTCTTGGGCGTGACGCCCACGAGCTCGCGCATCCTGCGCAACTCGATCCCGAGGCGCTGCTGGCGCACGGTCGGCGACAAGCGGGGTGGCATGACTCTCTTCTCCGGGTCGCGGCTCGCGTCGATGCTTCCGGTGAAGTGTGCCGCGCGTACCGGGCCCTAGCTACCAAAATGGGGGATACCCCACGATGGAGTGAACGTCTTCCCGCTCGGTAGCAACTCTGGCACCTTGACCCTATGGTCATCTGTGTCACTCACTGACTTGTTGCCGCCTAAACAGTCGTCAAACAGTCGTCTAACGGCCGACATTCGGCCGTAATGACACATCAGATGCATGGTCGCGGCGCCCGAAATCACCGACCGGAGACAGCCATGCCACTCCCCACGCCCCTCGGCCCTCCCCATCGGCCCCATCCACCCCGGCGCATTTCCGCATCCCGGTGAATGCGCTTCTCGT
Source organism: Kitasatospora sp. NPDC001225 (assembly GCF_053597855.1). Lineage (NCBI taxonomy): Bacteria > Bacillati > Actinomycetota > Actinomycetes > Kitasatosporales > Streptomycetaceae > Kitasatospora > Kitasatospora sp. NPDC001225. The sequence continues at coordinate 6,341 of NZ_JBSFJC010000118.1, read as the reverse complement.
CGCCGGATTGTCGGCGCTCCTGCTCGCCGTCCTGTTCGTCGGCTGGCTGGTCTGGCTGGTGAACATCCAGGCCTGTGAACCCCGCGCGGCCAAGCGCGAGTTCGCGGCCGGCCATTCCGCCCGAGGCGAGCGGAAATAGCCTCCGCGCCCCCTTCGCCGCACTCCGCCGGTCCGGCGGCTCAGCCCCGTGAAAGCCGCTCGGTCAGACGGGACTTGGCCGCCGGCCACTCCTCGGCGAGCATCGAGAAGTAGGCGCTGTCCCGCCAGGTGCCGTCGGGGCGCCGGCGGTGGCGGCGGAGGGTGCCCTCGTACTGGGCGCCGAGGCGCTGGATCGCGGTGCGGGAGCGCTCGTTGCGGGCATCGGTCTTCCAGAAGACGCGGCCCATGCCGAGGTCCTCGAACGCGTGGGAGAGGAGCAGCAGTTTGGCCTCGGTGTTGACCGCCGTGCGCCAGACCGAGCGGGCGTACCAGGTGCCGCCGATCTCGACGGACTCGTCCTGCGCGCTGAGGTCGTGGTAGCCGGTGACGCCGACGGCCCGGCCGCTCGCGAGGTCGACGGCGGCGAAGTTCACCGACTCGCCGGCCGCCGCCTCGGCGACGCGGATGTCGAGGACCGCGCCGAACTCCTGCTCCGAGACGGGCGGCAGGTGCATGGTCCAGCGCCAGACCTCGGGGTCGGAGCCGACGGCCGTCCAGAGGTCGGCGAGGTGGCGGCGCTCCAGCGGCTCCAGGCGGATGTGGCGGCCGGTGAGGACGACGGGTGAGGGCAGCTTCGCGGTCATGATCCGAACGTAGCGCCGCTCTGCACTAGAAGCAAGAGATGTTTGCACTAGTGCAAATCTCCCGCGTGAGGCAGACGAGGGCCCCGCGGGACGGATCCCGCGGGGCCCTCGAAGTGTCAGCCGAGGATCAGGCTCAGATGAACGAGTTGATCTGGATCGTCTCGTCGCGGCCCGGGCCGACGCCGATGGCCGAGATCGGCGCGCCCGACATCTCCTCCAGCGCCTTCACGTACGCCTGGGCGTTCTTCGGCAGCTCGGCGAAGGTCTTCGCCTTGCTGATGTCCTCGGTCCAGCCCGGCAGCGTCTCGTAGATCGGCTTGGCGTGGTGGAAGTCCGACTGGTTGTAGGGGAGCTCCTCGACGCGCTTGCCGTCGATCTCGTACGCGACGCAGACCGGGATCTGCTCCCAGCCGGTCAGCACGTCCAGCTTGGTGAGGAAGAAGTCGGTGAGGCCGTTGACCCGGGTCGCGTAGCGCGCGATGACGGCGTCGAACCAGCCGCAGCGGCGGTCGCGGCCGGTGGTGACACCGCGCTCGCCACCGATCCGGCGCAGCGCCTCGCCGTCCTCGTCGAGCAGCTCGGTCGGGAACGGGCCGGAGCCGACGCGGGTGGTGTAGGCCTTGAGGATGCCGATGACCCGGTCGATCTTGGTCGGGCCGATGCCGGCGCCGGTGCAGGCGCCGCCCGCGGTCGGGTTCGACGAGGTCACGAAGGGGTACGTGCCGTGGTCGACGTCGAGCAGGGTGCCCTGGCCGCCCTCCAGCAGGACGACCTTGTCGGCCTTCAGCGCCTCGTCCAGGACGAGGGTGGTGTCGGCGAGGAAGGGCTTGATCTTCTCCGCGTAGCCCAGGTACTCCTCGACCACCAGGTCGGCCGGGATGGTGCGGCGGTTGTACAGCTTGACCAGGATCTGGTTCTTGTCGTGCAGCGCCGCCTCGATCTTCTGGCGCAGGATCGACTCGTCGAACAGGTCCTGGACCCGGATGCCGACGCGGTTGATCTTGTCCGCGTAGGTCGGGCCGATGCCGCGGCCGGTGGTGCCGATCCGGCGCTTGCCGAGGAAGCGCTCGGTGACCTTGTCCAGGGTGCGGTGGTACGGCGTGATCAGGTGGGCGTTGCCCGAGATCAGCAGCTTGGAGGTGTCGATGCCGCGGTCGTTCAGGCCGGCCAGCTCGGAGAGCAGCACGGCCGGGTCGATCACGACGCCGTTGCCGATCACCGGCGTCACGTTCGGGCTGAGGATGCCGGAAGGGAGCAGGTGCAGGGCGTACTTCTGGTCACCGATGACCACCGTGTGACCGGCGTTGTTGCCGCCCTGGTAGCGGACCACGTAGTCCACGGAGCCACCGAGGAGGTCGGTGGCCTTCCCCTTGCCCTCGTCTCCCCACTGAGCGCCAACGAGCACGAGTGCCGGCACAGGCGTACACCCCTTCCGGTTGGGGCATCCTGCGTAGGCCGCAGTCTGCCCCGAGATAGACGAAGCCCCTGGCGCAATGGCGCAAGGGGCTCTTGCACCGAGAGATTACCTGAGGAAGGACCGGTCGTGTCGTCCCTGTCCACGCCTGCTACCGGCGGCCCGGAGCCGCTCCTGCTGCTCCTCGACCCGGTGGCCCGGCAGACCGACGGCGAGTCGGTGCGGATCGCGAAGGACGTGCTCTGCGGGGGAGCGGACGTCAAGGTGGTCTTTCCGGAGAGCCCTTCCGAGCTCGACCGGGTGCTTTCGCACCGGGGTCGGAGGCGACCGGTGGTGATCGGTTCCGACCTCGCTCTGCAGCGGGTGCTCCAGGCCCTGCACCGCCAGCGTGAGCTGGGCGACGAACCGGTGGGGATGGTTCCGGTCGGCCGCTCGGAGGAGCTGGCCGCGGCCCGCGCGCTCGGCGTGCCGGGGGAGCCGGTCCGGGCCGCGCGGGCGGTGCTCTCGGGCGCGCCGCGCCGGCTGGACCTGCTGGTCGACGACGGCGGCGGGGTGGCGCTGGGCGGGGTGCGGATCACCGGCGGGGCCGCGCGCCGTCCGGTGGGCCGTCCGGGTGGCTGGCGTTCGCTATGGGCGAAACTGGCTGCGGCCGAGCAGGCGAACGCACTCACCCCGGACGGCACCGACCACGGCTCCCGGGTCCGGGTCGAGGCCGACGGCCGGCTGCTCGCGGACGTCCACCGGCCGGTCCGGCTGGTCCAGGTCACGCTCCCGACCGGCGCCTCGCACGGGACGGGCGAGATGGAGGTGGTGGTCGCCGCCTCCGGCGCCCTGGTGCGGGCCCGGGCGGCGAGCGTCTCGGTGGTCGGGCGCGGCTTCGGCTACGAGGCGGACGGCCACCCGGTCGGCCCGGTCCGGGCCCGGACCTGGACGGTGCACCCGGGGGCCTGGGGCCTGCTGCTGCCGGCGGCCTGACGGGCGGACGACCGGCGGGCGGCCGGGGAACCACGGGCGGACGACCGCCGGACGACCGCCGGGCGACCGGTGGGGGAACCCCGGGTGAGCAGGCTCACGTTCGTCCGCACCCCGACCCCCGCCGCCGCGCACACCGAACTCCCCAACAGGCGCGAACCGCAAGGCCAACCGCCACGCGCCGGAATTCCCCCCACCCGAAATGCCGGACCGGTAAGGGGTTTTGTCTACGCGCGTTAACTCGCGATCGCGGGACAAAGCCGCAGTCCCGGGGTCCGGAAGCCCGGGTCAACTGCCCTAGACTCGAAGGCGTGCCACGTGGTGACGGAAGACTCAACCACGATCTTCTTCCCGGTGAGAAAGGCCCCCAGGACGCTTGTGGCGTCTTCGGTGTCTGGGCTCCCGGCGAGGAGGTCGCCAAGCTCACGTTCTTCGGCCTTTACGCCCTGCAGCACCGCGGTCAGGAATCCGCGGGCATCGCAGTGAGCAACGGCTCCCAGATTCTCGTCTTCAAGGACATGGGGCTCGTCTCCCAGGTCTTCGACGAGGCATCGCTGGGGTCCTTGCACGGGCATATCGCCGTCGGACACGCCCGCTACTCGACCACCGGTTCCTCGGTCTGGGAGAACGCCCAGCCGACCTTCCGCGCGACCGTTCACGGTTCGCTGGCCCTCGGGCACAACGGAAACCTGGTGAACACCGCCGAACTGGCGGCCATGGTCGCCGAACTGCCCGGCGAGGAGCACGTCTCGCGCTCCGGCCGGAACGCCGCGACCAACGACACCGACCTGGTGACGGCGCTGCTCGCCGGCCACCCGGACCTCTCCATCGAGGAGACGGCCAAGGTCGTGCTGCCCAAGGTCAAGGGCGCGTTCTCGCTCGTCTTCATGGACGAGCACACCCTCTACGCCGCCCGTGACCCGCAGGGCATCCGCCCGCTGGTGCTCGGCCGGCTGGAGCGCGGCTGGGTGGTCGCCTCCGAGACGGCGGCGCTGGACATCTGCGGCGCCTCCTTCATCCGCGAGGTCGAGCCGGGCGAGCTCATCGCCATCGACGAGAACGGCATGCGCAGCTCGCGGTTCGCCGAGGCCAAGCCCAAGGGCTGCGTCTTCGAGTACGTCTACCTGGCCCGCCCCGACACCTCCATCGCCGGCCGCAACGTGCACCTCTCCCGCGTGGAGATGGGCCGCCGGCTGGCCAAGGAGGCGCCCGTCGAGGCCGACCTGGTGATAGCGACGCCCGAGTCCGGCACCCCCGCCGCGATCGGCTACGCCGAGGCCAGCGGCATCCCGTACGGCTCCGGCCTGGTGAAGAACGCCTACGTGGGCCGCACCTTCATCCAGCCCAGCCAGACCATCCGCCAGCTCGGCATCCGGCTCAAGCTCAACCCGCTGCGCGAGGTCATCGCCGGCAAGCGCCTGGTGGTCGTGGACGACTCGATCGTGCGCGGCAACACCCAGCGCGCGCTGGTGAAGATGCTGCGCGAGGCCGGCGCCGCCGAGGTGCACATCCGGATCTCCTCGCCGCCGGTGAAGTGGCCCTGCTTCTTCGGCATCGACTTCGCCACCCGCGCGGAGCTGATCGCCAACGGCATGACCATCGAGGAGATCGGCCGCACGCTCGGCGCGGACTCGCTCTCCTACATCTCGATCGACGGCATGATCGAGGCCACCAAGCAGCCCAAGGACCGGCTCTGCCGGGCCTGCTTCGACGGCGAGTACCCGATGGAGCTGCCCGACCCGGCGCTGCTCGGCAAGCTCCTGCTGGAGGCCGAGATCAAGGGCGGCCAGCAGCCGCCCGCCGTCCGTGGCAAGCCGACCAGCGGCAGCGACCTGGACGGCGTCCAGTCGCTGCTCGGCGGGGCGGGCGCGGCCGACGCGCTGCGCCGCCCGTAAGAACGCACGGTGGGGTCCCGCGAACCGGGGCCCCACCGCTGTTTCCGAACCACCCCCACCTGACCCGAAAGGGCCGCACGCAGTGACCAGCAACCAGAACGGCGCCACCTACGCCGCCGCCGGTGTCGACATCGAGGCGGGCGACCGCGCCGTCGAGCTCATGAAGCAGTGGGTGAAGAAGGCCAACCGCCCCGAGGTGGTCGGCGGTCTCGGCGGCTTCGCCGGCCTCTTCGACGCGTCCGCCTTCAAGAACTACGAGCGGCCGCTGCTGGCCTCGGCCACCGACGGCGTGGGGACCAAGGTGGCCATCGCGGCCGCCATGGACAAGCACGACACCATCGGCCACGACCTGGTCGGCATGGTCGTCGACGACCTGGTGGTCTGCGGCGCCGAGCCGCTGTTCATGACCGACTACATCTGCGTCGGCAAGGTCGTCCCGGAGCGGGTCGCCTCGATCGTCAAGGGCATCGCCGAGGGCTGCGCGCTGGCCGGCTGCGCCCTGGTCGGCGGCGAGACCGCCGAGCACCCGGGCCTGCTGGGCCCGGACGAGTACGACGTCGCGGGCGCCGGCACCGGTGTGGTGGAGGCCGACGCGCTGCTCGGCGCGGACCGGGTCCGGGCCGGCGACGTGGTGATCGCGATGGCCGCCTCCGGCCTGCACTCCAACGGCTACTCGCTGGTCCGCCACGTGCTGCTGAACGAGGCCGGCTGGAAGCTGGACCGCAAGGTCGAGGAGTTCGGCCGGACGCTCGGCGAGGAGCTGCTGGAGCCGACCCGGATCTACTCGCTGGACTGCCTGGCGCTCACCCGCGCCACCGAGGTGCACGCCTTCTCGCACGTCACCGGCGGCGGCCTGGCGGCCAACCTGGCCCGGGTCGTCCCGGACGGCCTGCACGCCCGCCTGGACCGCGGCACCTGGACCCCGCTGCCGGTCTTCCGGACCGTCGCCGAGGTCGGCAAGGTGGCCACCCTGGAGATCGAGAAGACGCTGAACATGGGCGTCGGCATGGTCGCGGTCGTCCCGCCGCACTCGGTGGACGCCGTGCTGTCGATCCTGGAGGACCGCGGCGTGGAGGCCTGGCTGCTCGGCGACATCGTCGAGCGCGGCGCGGAGCACGAGGGCGGCGCGGCCCTCTACAACGCCTACGAGGGCTTCCGGGCGAACTGACCCGGCGCTGACGACGGAAGGGCCCCTCCGGAGCTCCGGAGGGGGGCCAACAGGGGCAGCAAAGCGCCCCCGCGGCGGAAAGGGAAAGAGAGGGGGGGTGGGGGAGAAGA